>JAYTEB010000127.1:0-9233 GCA_043735605.1 Candidatus Lloydbacteria bacterium
CGCGCGTTCCGCAAGCGACGCTTCAACGGCACTACTCTATAGGTATGCAGGGGCGAATGTGGGGGCTGGGCGAGAGGCACCTCGCGATACGGGCCGCTCTATTGTCGCCGACCTCGACACGATGCACCTCACTCTCTACGAAGAAGGTGTGCGCGTTAAAACATTCCCTATTCTTTCGAAGGGCCGACCGGGGACGCCGTGGGAAACCCCAGCGGGTAACTACGTGATACAAGCACGAGAAATAAAACACCGTTCATCTATCGGGGGAACATGGATGCCGTATAGTATGCAATTTTACGGCAACTTTTTTATTCACGGCTGGCCAACATATGACGACGGTCGTGCGGTGCCACTTGGGTATTCTGGTGGATGCATTCGTCTCTCAACTGAGGACGCACGCGAGGTGTATGAATTCATTCCCAAGGGTGCACGAGTCTCCGTGCTCGGTGCTTTGCCTGTGGTTTCGGCCACGAGCACTGCGCGGTACTACCTCCGTGGCGACGGAGTCCTTCCGGAGGTATCCTCCCCCTCGTTCGTCATAGCAGACATACAGTCAGGATATGTTTTGTGGTCTCGCAACGGAAGTAGTCCTATGTCTCCTCGCGGGCTTTCGCGGATGGTCACCGCACTCACTGCGCTTGAAACAGTGAATCAATACAAAATCGTGCGCATGAGCGAACTCTTGTTGGGG
Organism: Candidatus Lloydbacteria bacterium; assembly: GCA_043735605.1. Classification (GTDB taxonomy): domain Bacteria; phylum Patescibacteriota; class Minisyncoccia; order Phycocordibacterales; family UBA6899; genus MHLP01. Next base: position 692 of record JAYTEB010000127.1, read on the forward strand.
AAGGCGATTTTACGCAAGTATTCAATAGGGGCTATCGACGAAATGCCCGCTGGCGCGCTTATTTATCCACTCCTTTTTGATACAAACGACACTGCGGCGCAGGTTTTTGCACGGGAGCATGGAGAACGTCAGTTTGTGGCGTACATGAATGAAAAAAGCGCTGCTATGGGGATGCATGATACTGTTTTTTCCGGAAATGCTTCCACCGACGCGGCCACAACAACAGGAGAGGATCTTGTGACTTTGCTTGCATATATAAAAAATAACAAAAACTTTTTAATAAATGCGACACTTGCGACAAGTAAAACGCTCACCAGTGCATCTGGCGATGAGCGCTTTGAGTGGAAAAATCGCAACCCGTGGGTCGTGGCAGGAGATGCCGCCCTTCGTGGTGGCATCGTTGATATAAATAGTGCGGGTGACGGCGGAGCGATGCTGCTCTTTGACGTTCCATTGTCTGAGTTTAGTTCACGCACCATCGCATTTGTTATTCTCGACTCGACGCAGGTTGAGAAAGACATCGCTTCTTTACGTCAGTTTGTATCCGACAACTTCTTCTACGGTGTCCACGACGAGGGGGCGCTATTTATTCGCGAAGAAGGAGAACCGTCCGCAGGTCTCTTGGAAAAGGCCAAAAATCTTATCGACCTCGGGGACTGGCTTCTTGGTGGAAAGGCGTAGACTGGAGTGAGTTCACGCACATTTGACGTCGGCTGCCCTTGGCGCTACTCTTTGGAGAGAAACAACAAAGAAGGAAGAGTACTATGGTGCGTCAAAAGAAACATCAGGAGGGTGGCCCACTCGTGTTTTCCCTCTCGGCTCCGTGGCAAAAGCGCCGCCGCGGCCAAGGCTACTCATTTGCAGAGGTGAGTCGTGAAATAGCCCGTCGTGCGAAGGGCGAGTATGGGTTATCGCCAGAATTGTGCCAAGAGGTACTCTTCGCTGCAAAGAGGGAAGTGGAGAAGCGTTTCAAACTTGCAGCATTACTCTCGGACTTTTTACGTGCGGAACGCACGACGAAAATAGAGCTGGCTTTGCTTTTATCCACTGGTGCTGAAGACACGATCGATGCCATGCTCGACCCGTTCCCACTCTTTTCAGGAGAGTCAATCCGCACAAATGAACTGATTGGTGATGTGTATCCTGGAGCACTATTTAGTCTAAAAAATCGAAAGACTTCCGTTTGATATGTGAGTAAGCACGAACTGCCCGTTCGTGTTTTTTGTTACGATCTTTTAGAAAAAGAAAACCACACAACGGTCTGTTGTGTGGAGCTAATTTTTTTATTTTTCTTTTATTCCTATGTCGACGGCGATTTGCTTGCTTTCCGGGTGGATCGCTGGTGGGGGTGGGGTTTTTCCCTGTCCGTCCACAGACTCAACGGGTGTAGTTGGTATCGGAGCACGTGGTGCGCGCCGTGCCATGATGTCGTCGATTTGGTCGGCGTCGAGCGTCTCCAGTTCAAGGAGTGCATTGGCCATGGCATGCATGATGTCTTTGTTGTCCTCGATGAGTGTGCGTGCCACAGCATACTGTTCGTCGATGATACGACGTACCTCAGCATCTACCCGCTGCATCGTCGCCTCGCTTATGTTTGCTGTTTTGGTTACGGAGCGTCCGAGGAACACCTCACCCTCATTCTCCGCATAGACCATCGGACCAAGCTCTTTACTCATGCCATACTTGGTGACCATTTCCCGAGCGAGCCTCGTTGCCCGCTCGAAGTCATTGGACGCACCCGTGGTCATCTGACCCATGAATACTTCCTCGGCGATGCGCCCACCAAAGAGCATGCTAATTTGCTGCAACATGAATTGGTCATCGTAGCCGTAGCGGTCTTGCGCAGGAAGACTCATTGTGACTCCAAGTGCACGCCCGTGGGGAATGATGGTCACCTTGTGTACGGGGTCGCACTTGGGCAATAGTTTACCGACGAGCGCATGCCCCGACTCATGGTAGGCAGTATTTCTCCGCTCTGCTTCCGGCATCACCATTGACTTCCGCTCTGGGCCCATCAGGATTTTGTCCTTCGCTCTTTCGAAGTCAATCATCTCCACATGAGTCCCCTTCCGCCGTGCCGCCATCAGTGCAGCTTCGTTGCAAAGGTTTGCAAGATCGGCACCTGACATGCCAGGGGTGCCACGCGCAATAATACTTGCGCTCACGTTTTTACTGACTGGCACCTTGCGCATATGCACGTGCAGTATCTGCTCGCGCCCGCGGATGTCCGGTAGCGTCACGTAGACCTGTCGGTCAAACCGGCCAGGACGCAAGAGTGCTGCATCGAGAATGTCGGGGCGGTTTGTGGCAGCCACAATGATTACTCCCAGCGCAGTCTCGAAGCCGTCCATCTCAACCAGTAGTTGGTTTAATGTTTGCTCGCGCTCGTCGTTGCCACCACCCACCCCTGCGCCACGCTGTCGACCGACTGCGTCGATTTCGTCGATGAAAATAATGCACGGTGCCTTCTTTTTTCCATTCTCGAACATGTCGCGCACGCGCGATGCGCCCACGCCAACATACATTTCAACGAAGTCAGAACCAGAAATAGAGAAAAAGGGAACCTTCGCCTCGCCCGCAATGGACTTGGCCAACAGGGTCTTGCCGGTGCCGGGAGGTCCAACCAAGAGCAATCCGCGGGGAATGCGGCCACCAAGTTTTTGGAACCTACTGGGGTCTTTAAGGAAATCCACGACTTCCTTCACTTCTTCCTTGGCTTCGTCGCAACCGGCCACGTCGGCAAACGTGATATGATTGGTGTTTTCATCCAGCATGCGGGCTTTGGATTTACCAAAGCCCCCGATACCCCCCTTGCCGCCTCCTTGCATTTGGCGCATGAAATAGATCCACACGCCTATGAGTAAAAGCATTGGTCCAAACGAAGTGAGAAGGGTCATGAGTAGTGACGGTTCCTCGGGGCGCCTTACGTCGAATTGCACATGGTTGTCGACGAGATCGCCAATAAGCCCGCGGTCTAAGTGCGTTGCATTTGTGCGCAACCCTCTTCCGTCGACAGTTTTCGCGCGGATTTCAGACCCACCCCTGTGGTCTTCTTGTATGGTCACGTGGGTGATATTCCGCGCCTTTACTGCGTCGAGGAATTCAGAGTATGGGATCACGTTACTTCCACCAGCGCTCGGGTCTGTTGACCATATCCCACCGCGCAAGAGCGTGAAAACCATGAATGCAATGAGCAGCCAGATGACTATTTTTACGAATTTATTATCCACCGTTTCCTCCTTGGAATTTGAGTGTTATAAAAGAACACTCGATACTATAGCTCACTCAATCACATATAGGGCAAGTGTCAAATGATTCTTCAGATTTGCGTGTTAGAATGTGAAAATGAAAAAAGATGGAGGGAAAAATACACTCTTTGGTGGGACAAAGGCGCTCGTGATGGGCCTCGGTCTACATGGGGGTGGTGTGGCAACAACCAAGTGGCTCGTACGGCATGGGGCACGGGTGACCGCGACAGACAAGCGCACAAAAGACGTACTCGGGCCTTCATTGCGCGCACTTCGCACTACTCCGGTGCAGTTTGTCTTGGGCGAGCACCGTGAGAGAGATTTCCGGGTGAACGACCTCATTGTGGTGAATCCCGCCGTCCCTCGTGAAAGTGCATACCTTAAAATCGCCACACAGTCGGGGAAGCGGATTGAAAATGACGCGAGTTTGTTTTTTCGATACACAACAAACCCAGTCATTGCGGTCACGGGCACAAGGGGGAAGACGACGACGACGCTTTGGGTCGCCACATTGCTCCAAAAAAAGTATCCGAATGTACGCCCATCAGGAAATACTCCCGACAATGCATTCTTGAAAGAGTTTGAGCGTGTACATAAAGACAGTGTACCCGTTGTCGCAGAGATGTCATCGTGGCAGCTCGAGTATCTTCCTTCGGGTGGGCGCGCTCCGCATGTAGCGGTCATTACCAACCTATACCCCGACCACCTTAATCGCTATGAGGGGATAAAGGACTACGCGAATGCCAAGGCAAACATTTTTACACAACAAAAACCCGACGACTTTTTAGTATTGAATTACGACAACGCATGGACTCCATATTTTTTAAAAAAGAAGCCCAACGCACTACTCTTTTTCACGAGCACAAAGCCACTAGAGAAGGGTCTGCATGGGCTCTTTGTGCGGAGGGGCATGCTCGTATTTCGTTTTGACGGAATGGAACAAAAACTTTTTTCGATAAAAAAGTTTGTTGCCCTGCGAGGCGCGCACAACCTCGAAAATCTGATGCATGCAGTGCTAGCCGTGAAGCTTTTTGACTCAGCGATTTCCGTTACTGAGCGTGACGCACTTCGCCTCCCCACCCCCAAGATGCGCCAAGAGGAGGTGTACAAAAAAGGCAGCATTAGGGTGATAAACGACAGTTGCGCGACATCCCCGGACGGAGTTGTCGCCGCAATTCTCCGTTTCGCAAAACAAGAGTCTGTCGGAGCTTCGGCGCTAGGGGGAAGTCAGAACCTCATTTTGATCGCCGGCGGCACCGACAAAGAGCTCGAATTTACGGACCTTGCGAGTGTAATAAAAAAGCATATCCCCTCGGACCACCTCATCCTCCTCGAAGGCTCCGCCACCACCAAGCTCCTCACCTCCCTCCACAGGCAAAAATTGTCAAGGCGAGGCCTTGACAAAAAAGCGTTAAAAAACCTATATTCCTGCGTGAGCGAAGCATTTCGTGTTGCAAAAAGTCTGAAAGGGAAGACAACGATACTTTTCTCCCCTGGGGCGGCAAGTTTTGAAAAGTTCCTTCACGAGTTCGATCGCGGCGAGCAGTTCAATAAGCTGGTGAAGAAATATACAAAATAATCCCACCCACAAGAGTGCAACATTGTGGCGTGAGGTGGGTTATCATTGATATATGTGTGGAATATTTGGATACATTGGGGCAAAGAAAAAAGAGGTGGCACTCATGACCAATCATGCGTTGTGCGAACTCGAGTACCGCGGCTACGATTCGTGGGGAATTGCTGCACAGACCGATGAGGGAATGTTTGCGACGAAAGCGGTGGGAAAAATTTCGCTTGCCGAAAAAAGCGACCTGAAGGGAATCATGGGGAAGATGGCTATTGGCCACTCGCGCTGGGCCACACACGGTAGGGTCACTCCCGCAAATGCCCACCCACATTTCAATGCATCCCGCACTATCGCCGTCATTCACAATGGTATCGTCGAGAACCACGAGGAGATTAGAGCTTTCCTGCGTGCACAGCTAGGCCCTTCTGCCGACGCACTTTTTCTTTCCGAGACGGACACGGAGGTCATCCCGCATCTCATCGACTATTTTATTACCCACGAAAAGAAAAGTTTTGAAGCGGCATTTGTCGAAGCAGGAAAAATGCTCGAGGGTCGCTATGCAGTCGTCGTCATGAAGCTTGGTGAGCCGTATTTGCTCGCAATGCGGGACGGATCGCCGCTTGTGGTGGGCCATGGGGAGCATGAGTATTTCCTCGCCTCTGACGTGCCGGCATTCATAGACCATACGCGTCTCGTGCTCTATCCGGGTGATCAAGAATATCTCAAGGTATCCGCAGACGGCATCATGATTCGCGCACTTGATACGGGAAAGAAGGTGGAACACGAATGGATAGAGGTCACTTGGGATAAAGCGAGTGCCACGAAAGACGGCTACCCGCACTACATGCTCAAGGAAATAATGGAGCAGTCCCTCTCGCTCGACAAAGCGATACATCAAGAGGATGCAAAGCTCGAAGAATTTGCGCGGCTGATGAAAGAGTCCGAGCATCTTTTTTTCATCGGCTGTGGCACTGCGGCAAAGATGGCCAAGCTCGGCGAGCTTTATGCAGCACGCATCGCAGGGAAGCTCACGACCGCATATGTTGGTAGCGAGTTTGCCGCATATGGACAATTTTTAAACAAAAAAAGTACGATTGTTGCGGTGTCCCAGAGTGGCGAGACGGCTGATGTGCTCGAGGGTCTACGCGTCGCAGAAAAAGAGGGCGCGCGCATCCTCTCACTCTTAAACGTAGTCGGCTCCTCCATCGACCGCATGTCTCGGAAGTCACTTTTCTTAAACGCCGGTCCTGAAATAGCTGTTGCGTCGACGAAGGCCGCTACTGCGCAGATAGCTGTACTCATTTTGATGGCACATGCATTAGGAAAGAAACTCCCCGACGGAAAGCATCTCATGCGAGGAGTGGTGAAGGACGTACGCGCATGGCTCACCCCGGACCTCTCTCATGATATAAAACAAATTGCACTTAAGCTGGTGAAGCATAACGACCTCTATATCATTGGTCGCGGACTAAATGCACCCATCGCACAAGAGGCGGCGATAAAAATACAGGAGGTGTCATACATTCACGCTGAAGGTTTCCCGGGTGGAGAGCTCAAGCATGGGCCGATTGCGCTCATCGACGTGGGCACACCCGTGATTGCGCTTATGCCAAACGACGAGACGAAGAGAGACATGGAGTCGAATACGATGGAGCTGAAGAGTCGTGGCGCATACATTATTGGTATTAGCCCAGACAACGATAAAATGTTCGATGAGTGGATTCCCACCCCAGACTTAGGGCTCGCTTCCCCGATAGCAAGCATCATTCCCATACAGCTCCTCGCGTACCACCTCGCCGTCCTCCGCGGTAACGACCCCGACAAGCCGAGAAATCTGGCTAAGTCCGTCACGGTGAAGTAGCTGAGTGTCACAATGCCCACTCCTGCGTGTTATAATGAGTACAATAATTAATTAACTAAACATATTTACCATATGGCTACAGAAAACAACGAGGAGGGGAAGGTGTTGCGCATCCTGCCTCCGCAGCAGATAGTCGCGGCGCTGTCGATCCTCGCTCTTACGGGAGCATTATTTTTGGTCGCACTATTTGCATCCACGGTGAAAGAGTACCAGTTCATCGGGCGTAACGTCCCAGGAGAGCTCACCACTATCAGTGTCTCTGGTGAAGGTGAGGCAGTCGCGGCTCCCGACATAGCCGAAGTTTCATATGCGATTACCAGTGAGGCGAAGACTGCCGCCGACGCACGCAAGACCGTCGACGACAAGATGAAAGCGATTCACGCATTTCTGAAAGAGTCAGGCGTGGAAGACAAAGACATCAAGACGACGGGCTACAATTTGAATCCTAAGTATGAGTGGAAACAAACAAGCGCCTACGTACCATGCCTTAGTGGCTATGGCTGCCCCCCAACGGAGGGCAAGCAGGTCCTCACAGGCTACGAGGTGACGCAGTCTGTCGACGTGCGTATTCGCAAGGTCGATAACGCAGGGCTTGTGCTCGGAGGACTTTCCGACAAAGGCGCATCCTATGTGAGCGGACTCACCTTTAAGGTCGACGACGAGGATGGCGTAAAGGAAGAAGCGCGCAAGGAAGCTATCGACAAAGCAAAAGCAAAGGCAGAGAAGCTCGCTCGAGAGCTCGGGGTCAAGCTTGTGCGTATCACCTCCTTCAGCGAGGGCAACAACTACCCCATCTACAACTTTGGCCGAGCTGGCATGGAGATGAAGGCAATGTCAGCGGACATGGCTGCACCACAAGCAGCAAACATTCCCATGGGAGAGAACAAGTTCACTTCAAGTGTGACGATCACCTACGAAGTGCGCTAAATAGAAGAACAGAGCCACAAAAACACCCTTCGCGTGAGGGGTGTTTTTGTTTTGACAACATAGCAGTGTGCGGGTAGAGTCTACGTTAGCGAGTATTTGTGAAACATTTTCTTTCTGGAGTATCGCATGAGAAAAATTTCGCGTTTTTTTGCCTCGTTCTTTGCCATCGCGGTAATGTGGTGTGTGTTGACGCCGGTGTTTGCACAAGCCGAGTCATCCACTCAGAAAACCCCCACAACAAAAAGCTTCGCGCTCGGCGTTGATGCACCCCCCACACTGTGGGCGCAGTTTGAGCGTGACGGCGAGCCACGTGCGTCATGGCCTGCGTATTGGAAAGAGGCTTGCGTGCTGACAAAAACCTCATGCACTGAAAGTGCGTGGAGAAAGCTCCCTGTCGGCTTTGTTGTGACGGTGCCGCTCAGTGAGCGTGAGCTTGCCGAAGCACTACGCGTGCGTGAAACTATTGCTGCGCAAAAGAATGTGGTGGCCGCCGAATTGTCGGCGATAGGTCCCGACCTGAAAGACATAATGATCGCTGAAGCAAGGCTGAGGAGTCAAGTCGAATTCATAGGGTACACACTTGCGGGACTAGCCATATTTATCGCTATTTTTGTGATATTCGTGCTTTACCGCAGTCGCCACCCCTCATTAAAAGCAAAGGAGCAACACGCTACGAAAAATACACTTCCCGATGTACCGCCGATAGCAGTGCCCACTACTCTCCGAGAAAAAACCACCCCTCATCGTGATATGTATTTGCCGAGCGATACTCCGTATGCAAGTTATCCTCCCTCGCACGTCGCACCAATTCTCAATGAAAGTCCGAAGCAAAGTCCACCCAAGGACATTCCGCACATACATTAATTAGTCGTACGCGGGCACTGCCACCCGCCGACCCCACCTCTTTGTTCCCCAAAAACGCCATATTATATGGCGTTT
>JAYTEB010000128.1:0-1505 GCA_043735605.1 Candidatus Lloydbacteria bacterium
TAAGCGCAAAAGTATAATGCAAATACTATGTATTTAGACGATTTGCGTACACAGATTTCCCTCGAGCATCTTTCGCATGCGTACATCGTTGAGGCCGAGCGTGAGGAGGGGACCCGAGCTCTGCAGAGCCTCCTTCAGTCATTTGGTATTTCAACCGTCGCCAACCCCGACTACCATGAGTACCAATTCGAGACACTGCTTATTGAACATGCCAGAGAGCTGCGCCGCGCACAGGGGCTCCGTGGTGCCGACGGTGCAAAAAAGATATTTGTGGTGGCCTTCAACGCCATCACAAGTGAGTCACAAAATGCATTGCTCAAAACCCTCGAAGAGCCAACAGAAGGTACGCATTTTTTCTTTCTCGTGCGCACGAGCGCGCTCCTACTCCCCACCGTGCGCTCGCGCATGCAGCTCGTGCGTATCGCTACTGAGGAGGGTACAAGTGGGGAGGTGACACTCTTTGCAGAGAAGTTTTTAGCTGCGAGCGTGTCGGAGCGCATGAAGATGGTCGAGCGCATGACGAAGGCAAAGACAGACGACAAGCCGAAGGCAAAAGAAGAAGCGAGAGTATTTGTGGGCGCACTCGAGGAGCTTCTTTATGAAAATTTTAAAGGTGCACCACGAGAGTATTTCCCATCACTACCTCGCACTGCTCGAAATGATTTCGGTCACCCCTCAGAAAATTTTGCACTAGCTCTCGAAGATATCATTACAACGAAGCGCGAGCTTTCGGACCGCTCGCCATCCACCAAGCTCCTCCTCGAGTTTCTCGCGCTCACACTACCGACGAAAGGCGTACCTTGAAACGCTTGCATGTTTTGTAGAATTTTGTTGTTATATGCTCGTACGTTCATTGAGTATTTTATGTTGCGCCAGAGCAGAATGCGTCCCACTCCTTATGATCACGTGAGACCTTTTCTGCTCTGGCGCAACCAATTTCGGTAAGGCTCGGGCATGCTCCTGAAAGGAGAAGAGATTATGTCAAAAAATGGCACAATCGGCGCAGTTGCTTGTGCAATGGCGGGAATGAATCCGAAATTCGTCGGACTCGTGAGCGATGTGGCAAATCGCCTTAATCAGCAAGGTCTGGAAGCCGCGGCGTGGCATGTGCACATCACAAACACCATCCAACAAGGCTTGCCAAAGCCTATCGTACCAGTGCTCGACACCATCATCCGCATCACACGCCCCGTCCGCCCCGCATACCCCTCCTGGGTGAAGCAGGTGATGCACGAGGACCTGCACGATGTTGGTCCTGGGGAGTACGACCTCGCGGCCATCGACCTGTGGCTCCACGACAGACAGCGTAACGGTGGACGCATCGAGGGACACCGCATCTACGAAGACCTCACACAGAGCGACAGGCTCAAAACCTGTCTTGGTCTGCGTGATGGCGAGGAAATCCAAAAGAAGGGCATCGCCGTCTTCCGCCAATTCCTCGGTGGGAAGGCGCTCCCTCTCTGGAAGTCCGTTGTCCTCGATTCGAACGGCTACCTTCACGTCCC
>JAYTEB010000129.1:0-3642 GCA_043735605.1 Candidatus Lloydbacteria bacterium
CCTCTTTCGCTGCGCGCTCAGCGGTTTCGAGCCCGCGTTCAATGTCTGAGATCATAAGGCGCACCTCTGCTCCGACGGGAATCTCCGAAGTAAAAGTCATTGACCCTTTTTGGTCTACGAAAACAGGGTTGCGAAGGACAACTTCGTTACTCTCTTCGAGAAAAACACCAAGTGGGTAGGAAACGGCGAGGGCAGGGAGTAAACCCTCATGGAGTTCGCGTAAGTGCTCTTCCCCAAAGTACTCTTCGTAGATAGCAGATGCGGGCTTCCCGTCGAGCTCATAGAGTGTCGTGCCTTCTGCGCGTGTCACTTTGCGGGCAATGCCAATGGGAAGAAAGCCATGCATGGCGACGGCCGCAGCATGATAGTCACCCGACATGCCCATGCCAACAATTGAACCTTTAAATACTTTATTTTGTAAATATTGGTACGTTTCAAAAAACAAAAGGTCGTCCCCCGCTGCACCCCCATAGACGGGAAAAGAATCCCCAAACTTGCTGAACACCCCACCAAGGGTCGTGTCGCCACTCCCTGAAAGCACGTCGAGAAACATAAACGCGGAAGAAACATAACCCTTCGAGTCATATTGTAGGGCATTTGCACACTCCTCACCTGCTTGGCGTGGGTTCCAGAGAATGTGATTGCCGATGCCACCCCAAAAACGCATTTGGTCTGAAGAGATGGCCATCACCACAACGCTCTTTTCCGTGGAAAATCCTTCACTGGAAATCTCCCCTGCGGTCGAACATCCGATGAGGAGTGCCTCACCTGCTACCGCAGAAACTCCAGCCAATAATTTATCTTGATCAAAGGTTGTCGAACCAAATACAATAAGTGCGTGGGGTCGCGCGCCCATTGCAAGTCCGGAAATAGCCTGTGCACATGCCTCCTCACCCGCCCTATATGGATCTGCGTCTGTCCCCACACCAACACTTGCGGAAATCATATGCATTCAGTATAGCACTACTCCGTATAAAATTCTTCTGCAACGCTTCAATGGGATGCGCATCTAAGAGCCTATCCCAATTACACCAGATACGAGGCGTGGGGTGAAGAATGGGGTGGGACCCATACTGCAAGACCTTGTAAGATTTTTTCTTAAAAATCCACAAGGTGTACAGTTCATGTAATGAAAGCGATGAGGAAGGCATATTCATATATGTTGACCGAGTCGCAGGGGCCCCACAACAAAGTAGGTGGGGTAATTGGGATAGGCTCTAAGACTTTTTCTTTCGCGCTTTCTTACTATCGAGATTCTGGAGAGGCTCACCTTTTAATATTTTTATTTCATCGCGCAAAAGTGCGGCGGACTCGAAGTCCAGCTCTTTGACCGCAGCGAGCATCTGCTTTTCTTTTTGCTTTATCAATTTTGCGGGGTCTTTCTCAAAGGCTTTTTTGTCGAGAAGTAGCAGTCCAAGGAGCGTCTTTTCGTGTACGGTCTGCATCTCCTCAGTGATGTCGTGGATTTTTTTCTTGATAGACGTGGGGGTAATACCATGTTTCGTATTATATGCTACCTGTATTGCTCTGCGGCGATTCGTCTCCCCTATCGCGCGCTCCATGGAGCCCGTCATTACGTCGGCGTACAAAAGCACCCTCCCTGAAACATTACGTGCCGCACGTCCGATGGTCTGAATCAGTGATGTTTCAGAGCGCAAAAACCCCTCTTTGTCTGCGTCGAGAATGGCGACCAGTGACACTTCAGGGAGGTCGAGCCCCTCACGTAACAGGTTTACACCCACCAAGCAGTCGAAGGTACCGCGGCGAAACTCGGTGAGTATTTTGATGCGATCCATCGTCTTTACGTCACTATGTAAATATTCTGCCTTCACTCCTTTTTCCTTCAAATAGGTTGCGAGGTCCTCGGCCATTTTTTTAGTGAGCGTCGTCACGAGAATGCGCTCATCCTTTTTCACCACCTCGACTGCTTCATCAATGAAGTCCGCAATCTGGCCCGCAAATGTGCCTTTCTCTACGATGGGGCGCACAACAATCTCGGGGTCGATGAGGCCCGTCGGTCGTATGACCTGCTCCACGACCTGTGCCGCATGGGTGCGCTCGTATTCGCCAGGAGTAGCCGAAGTAAATATAATCTGCCCAACGCGCGCCTCCCATTCAGGAAATTGGAGCGGGCGGTTGTCGCGAGCGGAAGGAAGGCGAAAGCCGAAGTCAATCAGATTGTTTTTACGCGCTTGGTCGCCCGCAAACATTCCACGGATCTGCGGTACGGTGACGTGTGACTCATCGATGATCGTCAAGAAGTCGGGAGTACCATCGGGGTTGTGTGGGAAGTAGGAGAGGAGTGTCTCCGGTGGCTCACCCGCAGCCTTGCCAGAGAAGTGTCGTGAATAGTTTTCGATACCACTGCAATACCCGACCTCTTCAATCATCGACATGTCGTATTTGGTCCTCCGCTTCAGTCGCTCTGCCTCGAGCAGCTTCCCTTCTTTCGCAAACTCCTTCAGGCGCAGGTCGAGCTCTATCTTCATATCCATGAGCGCGCGCTTGCGCTCTTCGACGTTTGTGACGAAATGCTTTGCGGGGAAAAAGAAAACCGACTGCTCCTCAGCAACGACGGCGCGGGTGATTGGGTCAATCTTTATAATAGAGACGATCTCACTCCCACTAAATGAGAGTTGGTAGATCATTATCTCTCCCGTAGGCATTATCTCGAGTGTGTTGCCAATGCCGCGAAATGTACCCGGACTCAAGTCTGCGTTGGTGCGGTCAAAGTAAACGCTTACAAGCTTGCGTATCACGTCGTTGCGCCCGATGCGCTCCCCTACTGCAAGCTTGAGATTTACTTTCAAATATTCTTCAGGGCTACCTAAACCATAAATGCAAGATACGGAAGCGATAATGATGACGTCTTTCCGTGAGAGGAGTGCCTGCGTGGATGCATGGCGGAGTCGGTCGATCTCTTCGTTTATCTGCGCATCCTTTTCTATGTAGGTGTCCGTCGTCGGAAGATACGCTTCTGGTTGGTAGTAGTCGTAGTATGAAACAAAATAATGCACCGCGTTTTCGGGAAAAAACTGTTTATACTCCTGCGCCAATTGGGCAGCAAGTGTTTTGTTGTGTGCAATCACCAGTGTGGGTTTGTCTACTTTGGCAATAATGTTTGCTGCAGTAAATGTCTTTCCTGAGCCCGTCACGCCAAGCAGCGTCTGGTGGCGCATGCCAGAAAGTAGACCCTCATAGAGTTTCGCGATTGCCTCTGGTTGGTCCCCCGAAGGCTCCCACTCACTGTGTAAATTAAAATTCTTTTTTGCATCCATCCTTGACAAGGTAGCATAAAATTGTAAATTGAGCAAAGAGATGCAATATAAGAGGGGCGTATCTTATGGGCGAAAAATGTGGGAGGCCAATATTCCCTCAAAAGGGGTTTGTGCCAACTGGTCACTGTGTGCTTCCAAAGGGCCACGACGGCCATCCTAAAACGTGTACAGCAGACGATGGGGAGGATGACGATGAGGTCTCAGGAGGGATTGACCTTGCGGACCAGATCGAGCTTGACCTCTCTGACTTCTGGAAAGCCGCACGAGACTTACCAGACGGCGAGACACCGAACTTTCCCATCGCAGACGAGACGTAGTGTGGCAATATAATCGTGAAGCAAAAATCCCCCAGCGCAACTGGCGG
>JAYTEB010000130.1:0-9140 GCA_043735605.1 Candidatus Lloydbacteria bacterium
CCCCCCCACTTCGCGGAGTGCCGAGGTGCGCGCCATGATCGCACTCGTCCAAATATACGAATGATAGAGTGTGCGATCAAAGATAGAGACAATCCCAGACTCGCGCAGGGGTTTTTCCACAACAAGATTCCCGGTAGTGTTGTCGTATATCGCGACACTCGTCATGGCAGCACAGACACCCTCGCCCGACTCATCGAGCCCTAGGACCTGCTCCTCGAGCTTCCGCGGGTCCCATTCGTCGTCATCATCAAGAAAGGCAACGAACTCACCTTTCGCTTTTTGGATCCCAGTATTCCGCGCAATAGCACCACTCCCTCGCGGAGGCTCGTGCGCCACATAGACAAGGCGTGCATCGCTAAAACCCCCCACCACGCTCTGTGCCCGCACGCGTGCACCATCGTCCACAATGATAATTTCAAAGTCCTGAAATGTCTGCGCCAAAACCGACCGAATTGCACGTGGCAAAAGATCGGGACGATTGCACGTAGGGATGACAATAGAGACTCTAGGCATGTTGTTTCAATAAATTTTCTAAAATATCAGTAAGCTCTTTCCACGTCGGCAATTTTCGCACGTAAGCAAGTGCATTTGTAGCGATTGTTTTCCGTAACGCTGCGTCAGTGACCAATTGCTCTGTTTTCTTGAACAGGTCATCTACATCACCCTTCTTGGCGATGAGTGTAGTTTCGCCGTGAAACGCATAGTCGTCAACACTCACATTGTCATAAATAGCCATCGCACACCCCGATGCCATGACCCACCGATGCAAGATAGCACGACTATCGTCAGACGACGGCCCAATATAAATGTCCGAATTTGCAAAGATTGTTGCCAAATCAATCCCTACAGCATTGTAATGATACTCGTCACACGGATAGTCAATATGTTTTTCCCGCGTACCAAAAAGTATGAGCTTGATCTTTTTTTCGGGATACTTCTTTTTAAGTGCCAGTACAATGTCCACCCCATCCTTCGTCCCCTTCCATGCATAGTCGTGATGGAGTACCGCGATGCGCACATCCGCGTCGTCATGCTTTCTATTCCTTTTGTCGGGGTTAAAAAGCGCGCAATCAATAGCATTGAACAAAAGAGCGACTTCAAGTCCGAGCTCTTCTTTAAAAAGCCTCTGTAGCCACGTTGCGTTCACCATCTTGACAAGTGGGAGTCTATATACCTCTTCGACAGACCTGGCGTCGCCATGGTGCATGCGCTCGTCGTGCTGAATATAATGGAACTTCCCTCCCCGTACATTCATTGCGTGCAATTTTTTTGCCACAGGAAATGAATCGGCAATAAACACACCTTCGCCAGGCAAATCGGAGAAATTTTTTACGCGTACTATTTTCACCTTCGTCCCACTGGGGAGGAGGGGGTGTGTTGTGACCAAATTTCTGATGTATCTCGTAGGGCTTTTGCTTTCTACAACGAGAAAAACTTCGTGCCCGCGGAGCGAGAGCTCCTGCGCAAAGGATGTCGAGACACTGATTCCGCCGGAGAGTTTGAGATGGGGTAATAGGAAATTAACACGCATGGTTGTGACTCTTAGAACACACGTTATGAGCAAAAGTTACTTTTTTTGAAGCAGAACAATGAAATTATGGGCAAAAAGCCCAGGAAAATGCTTCGACAAACGAGTAGTTCCGCGCGTGGGCACATGATGCGCAGTGTCGAGTACGGCGAACCCACTCGCGTCTATCAGCTGAGCTAGGCCATTCCAAGAAAAAAAGCGAATGTGCCCGCGGTCCATAAGCCCGCGTTCTTCGTACTCAAAATGTCCGAGCAAGATGCGCAAGCGATTCTTCCAAAAAAGAATGTTCGGCACCGTGATAACCACTTTTGTATGCTCGGAAGACAATGCATGCAAGTGCGAGAGGAGCTGCTCTGGCGCGAAGAGATGCTCGAGCACCTCAGAGACGATAATCGCATCGAATGCTTTCGCTCGAAGCTCTGCTGGCCACGCACCCTCATCTTCAGTATCAAATACATACACACGGTCAAGAACGCCCCCTGCATCCTCCCCCGCTTGGGTAGAGACCTCAATGCCCGTGATGTCACATGGAGCGATTTTTTTCAAAATTTCCCCCAGTGCTCCGTTCGCGCATCCCACGTCAAGAATTTGTGCATCGCGGAAATTCCCAAGGAGTGCGAGAATTCCATCGCGCCGTCCGGCGCTAATCTTTTCGTATTTTTTTTCAGCATAATGCGCAGTGAGTGTGGTGTCGGCCATATTCATTTTTTGAGTTGCTGCTTGGCGTGTGCCACTGTGCGTAGAATAATCGGGGGAATAAAGTCTTTGACTATCTCCTTTGCTCCACGCTTCCAGGTCTCTCCTGGGCGCTTCTGAAACATTGTCGTATGGGGTACCGCAGTCTCAGCGTCTGCAACGGTGGTGGTGTAGTAGTAGAGGGCGAGCGATTTGCGCGTCATCTCGGGTGGGCAGTTTAAGGGGTCGGGGTGGCCATGATACGAATACCCCGTCGTTGAAAACATTGCGAAGCGGTTAAATATTGGTGCCACCTTTTTGACACACTTGGTCATGTCTTTGTTCCAAAGCTCGAGGTGCCCACCGTATTCCTCTTTCCAGTCTTTGTTGAGATAAATCAAAATGTTCACTCGGCGGTTCAGCTCCAGACGTTTGTACCTATTAAAATCAATATTACCCAGATTGCCGCCGCGAAGCGTCTGGTGCAGCCCACCGCCACGGTAGTACGGGTCGGGTATCATGCCTTTAATTCCTGAGAGTATCTCCACAAACTCCGTCATCGTGGAGGAGTTGAACTGCGAGAGCACTTGGCGTGTGAAGTCCGGCATGCGGGTGTCGTCCTCACATGCAAGCTTTAAATGCTGCGTATTGGGTTCTTCAAATTTCTGCTGCCACGTACCCATCTCTGGTGTGGGGAATTCTCTGAGAATTTTTTCTGCAACGTCGTCGGGGAGGAAGTTGTCGATGACCACATGCGGAAATGGCTCATTTGCTTGGTATGCGCTCGCGTACTCCGTCGCGCACGCGAGGAGTTTTGCTTTATCAAAAAAGAAAAGTTTTTCGTTGTGTGTATTCATATATTTTGCGGTAGAGCTTCTTGTTGTACATACTCCTCTATAATTTTCTCCAGACTCTCTTTCGTGCTTGGCATCGGCGCACCCGCGCGCGCAAGCTTTTCAGCAGAAAGGATGGTGTTCGAGCGTGGGGCCTTCACCACAAGCTCTGCCATAGTAATATATTCTTTGTGCAACGTGCGACCGCTGTACTTTTCGTATAACTCCAGAATATCTTTGTGCGTCACAGGATCGGGGTTGACCATATTAAAGGTACCCGTGCGCCCCGTGGCCACGAGCACTCCGAGCGAGTGGAGGAGGTCTGGGGTGATCGTGACTGAGTTTTTGACATTGATGATCTTTTCGTATCCCAACAACTTGTGCAAAAGGTTACGAGGAGAGGGCACGGCGGATATCGGCATACGTGGGCGAATGGTGAGTACGTTGTCGTACTCCGCGAGCTGCCGCTCTGCCTCGGCTTTCGTATGTGAATAGAAAGAGCCCTCGAAGTTTGGCGCATCATCTTCGGTGAACCCGCGCCCACCATTTTCCCCCTCATAGATACACCCGCTCGAGAGATGCACGAGCCTGATATTGTGCCTCCGTGCGTGGTCGGCAAACATTTTTGCGAGTGTGACGTTTGCAAAATACGTCTCATCTTTATGGTCTTCACACCAGTCGACATTCGGCCTCCCCGTCTTCCCCGCCGCATTAATGATGACGTCAGGCGCGGTGCCACCCTCCTCAAGCTGGGATGGCGAAGTTATATGTCTCGTGTCGAGTGTTGCGCCCAAATAGTCAGCAATATCTTTTCCCAGAAATCCGCCACCGTATACGATAATGTTCATAGTGCCTTCAGTATATTACAAAGGTTTTCTTTACTAAAATGCTCACGCACGACCACCTGCCCACGAAGTCCGACTTGGTGCAAATCTTTCGCAGTATATGCTTTCAATATCGTTTTTGCCAAATCTTCCCCATCTGCCATGTTGGCGAAGAATACATTCACGCCATCAGTAAAATATCTTGCCACGGGTGCACTCTGCCCCGTCACGAGTGGTACCCCGAGCGCTGCAGCCTCGACGACCTTGTTGGGAATGACCCTACTCGCCTTTCCGCTATTCCCGAATACACCTAATGAAAGATCTGCACCCTTGATGTAGGCAAGATACTCGGCATACGGGGCTGGGTGGAGAAAAGTGAGATTGGGGAGTGCGAGGCTTTGTGCGAGCTCCTTCATTTCCTGCCTTGTCTGCCCTCCACCGAGAAGCGTGAAGCGAATGTGTGGGTGCTCGCGCAAAATATATGCTGCTGCGATGATGTGCTCCACACCTTGCAGCGGTATGAAGTACCCGCAAAAAAGTACTTGGAACTCATCTGGCTTTGCGTGCGGAAGTTTTTTCTTTTGTATGTGTTCCATGGTTTCCATATCCACGGTGACGGGAACGGTGAGCGCGCGACGACGCCCCAGCCCGTACGTAGCTGCAAAATATGCACGATGCTCCTCGGTGTCGAAAAGCAGGGTGTCGCACATGTGGACAAACACCCAGTCAGTCAAAAAATAGTAGAGCGCTTTGACGCTCCACTTCCCCGCGACAGCGCGGTCAAACACAAAAGTATCATAGAGCGAGGTGAAGGCATCACCGATGATACGCCCCTTCCAAAATAACTTTGCACAAAGCATGGGAAAAACAAATCTCCTTGTCGGCTGGAGCAAGAGCACTGCATCGTATAGGAATCGCTCTCTCCAGAGTAGTGGCAAAACAACCCCAAAGGCAGCCTTTGGAGTTTCCCACTCCGTGCTCTCGTGCACCTCTTTTAGAGTATCCAAAAGGACTGCGTTGCGTGGATACTCCCTCATTCGAGCACCTATGACCAAAATCTTCATTGCGTAATGGTAACACGGAGAGAATGCGCGGGGTTGCACTAATAATTGCAGCAAAAATGCATGGGCATTATGTTTTCTTTCGCGCGACGAGATAGTATCCGCTCGCAAAGAGGTGAGACTCTTCGGTAGACTTTTTAATATCCCCGTACTCCTTCACAATGAGCCAGTTGAGCTTCGTCAAGAGCCACGCCAGTAAAAACAGCAAAAGTTTCACGGGTTTATCGAAACGAAAGCGCATCTGCAGAGCGAATCGTTGGAGCAAAACCGCGATGGCTGCAAACCCCGTCGTCTCCTCCGAGAGCTCCACGATATCCCAATCTTGGAATAGTCGGCGCAACCCGTATTTTGTAAAACGAAAATTATCTTGCGGAGCATCGTGAATGGGGTAGATGAATCGTGTAGTGAGCACGAGTGTCCCACCCTTCGCGAGTACACGATGGAGCTCACTTACCGCCACGGATGGATTGTTTACGTGCTCGAGTACTTCAGTGCACAGCACAAACTCAAACGCACCATCCTTAAATGGGAGTGCCTCTATGTCCCCGACGACTTCTGGACTTCGTTTCGGGTCGATATCTACCGTGAGTCGGTTTGGAAAATATTTGTCATACCCCGAGCCCCCCGAGCCGATGTCGAGAACGCGTTTTTCGGTGCGGTGTTTTTCCAGAAAACGTTCGAGATGCTTGCGCGTTATTTTTTTGAACACGTGCTTATAGTACACCTCATGCCCAAAAACAAAAGTAGGAATTTCTTTTCCTCGCGCACGAGCAATTGTGTTTCCCTGTGGACAGACTACAATGGTGACTATGGTTATCGCACAAAAACAGGCTGAAAAGAGGGGGCTCGGCATTCGTATTTTCCTCCTACTCCAAAAAGTATTGCGCTCGCTCGCCATTCGCGTGCTGCCAAAAGTAATCGAACCGCGGGCATTTTCCAATATGATGCTCCGCCAATACGCAAAATATTTTGGGGGCGACGTCATTAATGTGTCTGGCTGGGATGACCGAGACAGCGAAGGGGGCTACTATCAAAACTACTTCGCGGGACACAAACGCTATGTGGTTTCCAATGTGGGCATTGCAGACAAAGGCTTCGGCTCTCTTTCGAGCTCGCTTCTGGGAAAAAATATCGAGGAAATAGAGATAGACCTTGAGCAGCCCCTACCGCAAAACTGTGCGGGCACATTTGATGTCGTCTTCAACCACACGACGCTCGAGCACATTTTTGAATTTGATACAGCATTCAAAAATCTTTGCGACATGTCGAAGGACGCCGTCATCATCGTTGTGCCACTCCTCCAGCAAATACACATTGCAGGGAGCTTCGGCGACTATTGGCGTCCGACGACCCTTGCGCTCATGAAGCACTTCAAGAAAAATGGCTTCACCCCACTGGTGGTGGTGACGAACGACCAGCCATTCTTCCCTGTCTACTGTTTCGCCATTGCCGTGCGGGACCCCCAAAAGTATGAAAATATTATCACCCCGAGTTTTGACTTCCAGTCTGGGGGCGCACTCTTCGGCTCGAGCTTAAAGCCCGCCGCGCTTGAAAAATTGCTCGCACAAATGAAATAAAAGTTATGAAACTTTTCTAGAATTCCTCAGCTCGGAAATACAAAAGCAAACTTTTCCATTTCACTCGCCCTGCGTCGGCAATAGAAAAATCGCAGCCAAAGTTGCGATTCTTTTAAAAAACTTTATTAACTGGGGTGCTGATGGGGTCTCCCCCTCCCCAATTGCCAGGAAGAATGTCTTCAAGCTGACGTCTGTGTGGCACTCCATTTGGGTTTAGTGCCGCCTCTCGTTCGCCAATCAACCTCGTGAGCTCCGCCAGCTCAAGGGCGGTAGCGCAAGTGCGAATGTATTCGTGGACAGCAACTATTCCGACAGTATTCATGAAACTCCTATTGAGAACAAAACACTAGACTGAAGTCTAGACCTTATTTGCGCGATGTCAATTCACGCGGTCGAGTATAGAAATGATCGACTCTGCGCGCTTTTCCCAGCTGTATTTAGTGTTCACAACAGAGGCTTTTTCTGCTTTCTCTTCAAGAATATGAGTATTTTTTAACGCGTATGTTATTTTTTCGGCCAAGTCATCACTGTCCCCTGCGGTAAAAAGTGTCGCAGTCGTATCGTCGAGGACTTCGCGCACTGAGGGCAAGTCGGAAGCGATGATGGGGCGACCCGAGGCCATGTACTCAAAGAGTTTGATTGGTGAGGTGTAGCGGATGGACTCCTCACTGACGGGCTCGTTGGGGAGCATGAGGATGTTTGCTGCACGCAAATATACCGGTACGAGAGCGGAGGCTTGGTGCGAGCGCACGATGACGCTCGTGTCGCTTGCAATGTCGTGACATTCTATAAATTGGATAAGTGCGCCCACTTCCCCGCCAACGAGCACGAGCCTTGTGTCGGGGAAATCTTTTTGCATCTTCGTCCACGCTGCATAAAGCGTCGCCACACCCTTCCAACGCCCGAAGGAACCGACATACATAATGATATTTCCCTTGACCGGCAGACCAACTGCCTTTCGTGCGTCGTGATGCGCCATAGTAATGGCAAATTTCTCAAGGTCCGCACCGTTGCGAATGACAACCACATTTGGAAATCCACGTTTTTGAAATGCTGCACCCGTGCCCTCTGAATTGGCCACGACCACATCAACTCCGCGCAATAAAAATTGAAACATGCCACCCTTAGAGCTTGGCCAAGCATGTGCCTCATAATACACACGTGCACCCTTCTGCTTCAAAAGCCATGCGACAGGAGCGCTGCGCGTATAATAAGTCACTTCAGTGTCGATGCGCGCAAAAAGAAGTGCGGCCAGAAATGCGAGCGCGTCGAGCCAGTATGCAGTGCTTCCCAAAAGAGTGGCGAAGCGCAAGGCCTCAAGAGATGCGAGTATGCGAATGGGAAATCGCTCAGTTAGTGCATAGTATTGAAATACTTCTTCATGAATGGGGTTGGTGCGACGAGGAACCCATAGCTCCACGTGCTCCCCTATTTTTGTGAGCGCCTCAAGTGTCTTTGCTATTTGCAGACCATGCGCCTTCTCAGTAGGCATGCGCAGATGCATCACAAACCGCCACAAACGAAATTTCTGGAGTAACTCCGCCACTCTACCCTCAGCCCCCTCCGCAAGCACGAGTGTCGTCCATGAAAACCTGCTTCGTTCACCCAAAAGGAAGTTGAAATGCGCCTCACTTGCCTCCTGCCACTCATGGCGCAAGTCGAGGGGTACATGCGCACGCGCTTCGTAGCCACGAGCTTTTTGGCGACGCGCGCGCTCGTCACTGTCGATGTCAAAAAATATCGACACGTCGGGGGGTGGGAGTATCGCCACATAGTCTAGGAGTACTTCGGGAGATACCGCAACGTCAAAAAGCGACATGGTATTCTGCAAATGCCCCTGGTCAATGACGGCACGCCCTAGCCTCGATGCTTTCATATACTTTGCATTGTGCACCAAGAAAAGATTCACGAACTTTGTGTACCAGAGTGCACGATGCCCACGATATCTGATGAGCCAACACAACTGATTCAGTGTTGAAAAGGGATGGCGCAAGCAAAAAAGCGTGCTGTAGGAGAGTAGCTCAATTCGACCCTTTATGCGCACCCGCGTCCACACTCCACCCTCTTGGAGTGCGCGCGCAAAGGTCGATTTACCACTCCCCGGAAGCCCAACGAGCTCGACGATCATGGCTTCCGAAATACTACGCAATAAGATTCTGCGAAAAATATTGAAACGGGGTCGAGCGTGAAGCGACCGAAAAATTTCCCCACAAAGAAGTTGAGGCGAGACGAATGGAAAAGTGGTACGCTCATCGTGACGGGATAGCAGTCGACATCGATGAAGCCGGCGCTACGGAGGGCGTCGCGAAGTGCTGCGGGTCCAATCTGACCCTGGTGCAGCTCGCTCGTCTTTCTTCCAAGGAGTCGCTCACGCGCATAATGCGGCATCTTTGTAATGAGAAATCCGCTGCCACCAGGAGTGAGTGCGGAGAAAATTTTTGCGCAAAATGCTTTCTTGTCGTGAATGTATTCGAGTACGCGCGACGAAAAAAAGTATGCGTATTCCCTCTCTGGCGTCCATTCCAAAATATCGGACTCGACATAGCGAATGTGTGGGTTCTCTCCTAGTGCTTTTTCTGCACGCGCGAGCATCTCCTTTGAAATGTCGACGAGGTCGACCTCTGCCTGCGGGAATCGCGCCA
>JAYTEB010000131.1:0-9124 GCA_043735605.1 Candidatus Lloydbacteria bacterium
GCCTCCTGTGCCTACCGGAAGTATTTTTGAGCAAAAATTAGGAGGTGCATTCCGCATGAAAGGAGAGCTCTCATCAAGCATGGGGGTGGCAAACCCCACACAGGTGATACCCCCGAACCCTCAAGTAGCAATGCCCGCATCAAGGCCGCAGTCAGATGCAGCTACCACCACCACGCGCGCATTTGATCAGTACAGGGAACTGCCTCACTAAAAACACCTAGAGCCTTGGGGAAAAGTTAATTAGGGAAGATATGAGGAGTCACCTTTGATACTTTTTGCTATACTGTAGTACATGCAGTTTCAAATGCCCCAATTCCTCGACGTCGAGGACAAAATAGTTGGCCCATTTACCATGAAGCAATTCCTTTACCTTGTCGGTGGGGTGGGCTTAGGGTACGTGGCACAACGCTTTGTACCCTATGTGGGATACATAGTAGGAGCAGGATGCGTGGGGCTAGGCGCTGCACTCGCCTACTATAGGCCAAACAAAAAACCTTTTGCTGACATGATCGAGTCTGCATTCTATTTTATAAAAAGTGCGCGTCTCTACATTTGGAGACGTCGTGAAAAAAAGACAGAAGAGATACATTTAAACCTTGACCACTTTCAGTCAACAAAACACATTTCTACACTCATCTCATCCCCCACTACAACAAATAAACTCAGTGACCTTAGCTGGTCTATCGACGTACACTCCTCGACCGTGGAGGAGCAGAAGGTTCATCAAGACTCATTGGTGATATAATAAAACCCCACTTGCTTATGCCCAACCTAGGAAAACCAACACAAGATTTTGTCCCAATAAAAGACATTAAAAATGGAGTCATTGTGCTCAATAACGGCAACCTCCGCATGATGCTCATGACCTCGTCCTTAAACTTCGGACTAAAGTCGACAGACGAGCAGGCGGCAATTCTCTTGCAGTTTCAAAATGTTTTAAACTCTCTTGAGTTTCCTATTCAAATATCCATCCAGTCGAAACGCCTCGACATCAAGCCATACCTCAAGCTACTCGAGGAGCGAGAGAAGGCCCAACTCATCGACGCCATGAAAATTCAGGTCCACGAATACATTGGATTCATTAAGGAGTTTACTGAACGCACCAACATTATGTCAAAAAACTTCTTTATTATTATCCCTTTTAGCCCTCGTAGCGGGTCGTCTGGATCTGAAAAATCTACAGGAAAGCTGGGTTGGCTTACTCCAGCAGTAAAAACACAAAAAGAGAAGCTGAAAGAGACTGAGAGCTTCGAGGAGGCACGGGTGCAGCTTGAGCAACGCGTCTCCATCGTTGAGCAAGGCTTAGGCCGTTGTGACTTGCGTACAGTGCGCTTGGGTACCGAAGAAGTCACAGAGTTGTTTTATAAAAAATTTAACCCTGGCGAGCTGGGAGCTTCCGTATAATACATTCCTATGACAGACCGAAAAGAACTCGAGAATCTTAATACTGGTGCCCTTCCGTCAGATATTTTTGAGGCAACAAACCTCGACATGAAGGATATTCTCGCACCTGCAGCAATAAAAATAACTCCAAAAGAAATTTATATCGGCGACAAAATCGCACGCACACTCTTTGTCATCTCCTACCCACGATTCCTCTCCCAAGACTGGTTTACACCAATCATCAACCTCGACCGCGTATACGACGTGTCCATCATGATCCACCCCATCGAGACAGAGCTTGCACTGCGCTCATTTCAGAAAAAAGTTGCTGAGGTGCAGAGCCAGATCAACGAGCGCGAGCGTAAAGGCTTTGTGCGTGACCCCGTGCTCGATATCGCATACCAAGATCTCGAGGGACTGCGCGACAAACTCCAGCAGGCGCAAGAGCGGCTCTTTGATGTGGGGCTCTACATTACCGTCTACGCAAATGAAAAAGGGGAGCTCGACAAAGCAGAGAGTGAGATCAAGTCTATCCTCGATGCCAAACTCGTGTATTTAAAGCCCGCAATATTCCAGCAGGAGCAGGCATTTCGCAGTGTACTTCCCATTATGACCGATGAGCTCGCGGTGCATTACAAAATGAATTCTGCACCTCTCTCGTCGATATTCCCCTTTGTTTCATTTGACCTCACGTCAGACAAAGGTATTCTCTGGGGTATAAACCGCCATAATGCCTCCTTGGTTCTCTTTGACCGCTTTGGAATGCCCAACTACAACTCGGTCACTTTTGCTGTTTCAGGATCTGGTAAATCGTATTCAACAAAACTCGAGATCATCCGTACACTCATGTTCGATGCGGACGTCATTGTGATCGACCCTGAGTCTGAGTATGGCTTCCTCGCAGAGGCTACCGGAGGGCGATATTTTAATATTTCACTCAACTCAGAGCACCACATCAACCCATTTGACCTACCCGCACCGCGTGAGGATGAGTCTGGAGAAGACGTGCTCCGCTCGAATATCATTTTTCTTGTAGGACTCTTTCGTATCATGCTCGGCGGACTCACCCCAGAAGAAGACTCTATCGTAGACCGTGCCATTGCTGAAACCTATGCGCTAAGAGACATCACTGGAGACGTCAATTTTGCGGATATCGAAGCGCCACTCCTCTCCGACTTCGAGCTCGTATTATCGGGGATGGACGGCACAGAGTCACTCCTCCAGCGCCTCGAAAAATATACCAAGGGCACATGGTCTGGCTTTCTCAACAAACCGACCAACGTCGACATTACCAAGCGCTTCACAGTATTTTCCGTCCGCAACATGGAAGACGAGCTGAAGCCCGTCGCCGTATACATCGTCACCCACCATATCTGGACTGCCGTGCGCAAAGAGCTCCGCAAGCGTCTCCTCGTCGTCGACGAAGCGTGGTGGATGATGAAGTCTGAAGATACTGCCTCCTTCCTTTTTGGCCTCGCCAAGCGTGGGCGTAAATACTTCCTCGGAGTGGCCACCATCACCCAAGACGTGAACGACTTCTTGCGCTCCCCGTACGGGCTCCCCATCCTCACAAATTCCTCCATACAAATACTCCTAAAACAGTCGCCCACCACTATCGACCTTGTTCAGTCCACTTTTCACCTCACAGACGAGGAAAAATACCTCCTCCTTGAGTCTGGAGTGGGGGAAGGGCTCTTTTTTGCAGGACTAAAGCATGTCGCGATAAAGGTCTATGCATCCTACACCGAAGACCAGATAGTGAGCTCCGACCCCGCACAAATGCTCGCCATCGCAAAGGCAAAAGCAGAACTTTTGGCGACGCAGGGGTAAAAAATTTCTATGGCCTCACAGATGCAACAAGAAGTGAACCAAACTGAATACGCTTCCGAGGATCCGCGAGGAGGCACTCCGCCACCAAAAAAATTGGGTGGAGTATTTTTCTGGATGGTGTTGGGCATCGCCATTGCAGATGACCTCAGTGATTTTGTGTTCACTGCGATCAACCTCGCTTTGACCGCAACGATTGCGGCTATTCCAATTGCCATCTTCCTTTTTTTGATTGGAATTTTTATTAGTATTGCTGTGTTTGTTTTGATGCAAGTCTATTTCATAACTCACGGGGGTCTTCATCGGAGTGCACAGATTAAGCGCTTTGTTGCTTGGTTTTTTGCTATTTTTTGCGAAATGATTCCCATTCTGCAACTACTTCCTACAACAACCATCTTATTTGTACTCATTGCTTGGCTTGAAAACACGATCCGAAAACACAACCTACTCACCCACGCGATGCAATTTGGAGTAGATAAGAATAGTTGAGGAATACGGGTAAATGGGGTAAAATTATTGTATGCATCTTGGTCTTAAAAAACGTGTTTTACTTGTGGGTATGGGGGTATTTTTTACGCTAGTCGCCACGCCGAGTATTTCCATGGCAGCGCCGGTTGATCTCATTAATTTTGTTACCACACCCAAGTCTCCGGGGGCTCTCGAGCAAGTGCTCGTACGACTCAGCTCTTTTGCGGTTGACCTCAATACGGCGGATATCGCATGGATAGTAAACAAAGAGTTCGTCAAAAACGGCATTGCAGAAAAAGAAATTACCATCACTACCCCTGATTTCGGAGAAAAAACAATTATCGACGTCGTCATCATCACTGTCGCAGGGGACAAGCTCGACAAACAATTTGTGATAGCTCCTGCGGAGGTAGACCTCCTATGGGAAGCACAGACCTACACTCCTCCATTTTACAAAGGCAAGGCCCTCCCTGCCTTCAAAAGCCTTGTGCGCGTGACGGCGATACCTCGCTTCAGTGCACTCACGAGCAACCCCAAAGACTACTACTATAAATGGACGTACAACCGCGTCCAAGGCCTCGGAGAAGCGCAAGGGAAGAACAGCGTCGTCATACCCATGGGATACGCAGGCACACCAGTGCCCATCACCGCAGAAGTGCGCCTCTTGGGCACCGACTGGGTGGGGGTGAAGAATGCGAGCATCTCAGCGGGTGAGGCAAAAATTGTACTCTACGAGCGTGACCCACTCTTGGGCGTAGAGCTACGTAAACCCGTCACTAAAATGCTTGCCTCAAAAGAAACGGAGGCTACTATCTACGCAGTACCGTACTTTTTTTCCTCGGACGACTTGTTGAACGGCAACCTTATTTACACATGGGAAGTAGACCGCAAATACACCTCACCAGGACTCTCACCTCAATACCTCACCCTCGTGAAGCCTGAGGGCAGCAGTCCTACGTATGGGGTGTCGCTCCGTATACAAAACCCAAAACGTATACTCCAAGAGTCGCGGGCAAGCACTGAAATTTCATTTACTGCCGAATAATATCTCCATCACCATGCAGGAAGAAAACAAAAGTGGAATCATAAAGTGGGTCGTCATTGGAGGAGTTGCCCTCATCCTCCTTCTCATCCTTGCGGCTTTTCTTGTACTGCGTTTTGCAAAAGACTCACCCATCGCCATCTCTATTGGAAAAGTACTACCATTCGGAGAGGTGCTCCCTGACACACTACGCAGTAGTACCACAAACACGGGCTCTCTTGACCCTGGTGTGCGGCAGCCGAGCCTAGGTAGCGACATGCCTCTGCCTCTTTTCCGGCAAATCACCGACAAACCTGTCGCCGGTGCGACGGTCCTCGAGCGGGATGGCAAGACATTCGTCCGCTATGTACTGCGCGAGCGAGGTACGATATTTGAATTCGACACAGTATCTGCTACGACGCGCCAGCTCACCAACACACTTATTCCTCAGGTGTACGAAGCGTATTTTGGAAACAATGGGGATACCGTCGTGCTCCGCTATCTCGACCGCTCGCTTGGGTACGACACAATAAAAACATATCTCAGTGAGATCTCCCTCCCAAGTAGTACTCAAAACTCCTCTGATGCGGTAGGGGAGATTCGCGGAAAATACCTCTCCGACAATATCAGTGCAGTCTCCATCTCACCAGACGGCACGAAATTATTTTACCTTCTCCCTGCTGAGGTGGGGGTATTTGGATACGTGGTACAGCTCGACTCAATAAAAGACCCCAAGCTAGTACTTGAGAGTGCCTTTGCTGAATGGCTTCCACAAATATTGAACGATGGAAAAATAATACTCACCACAAAGCCCTCTGCGGCCACAGCAGGATTTTCCTATCTCTACAACCCCACAGATAAGTCGATGACGCGTATCGCGCGTGAGAAAAACGGACTCACCACACTCGGGAGGGAGAGTGGTGGCGACGTGCTCTTTGGTGAGAATATCAACGGAAATGCCACAGTGGGGATATATAGCGAGAAGGGGTATAACGGGGACGAGGGGCTCGTCACCCACGAGCAGGCACTCCCCCTCACTACTCTTCCAGAAAAATGTGTCTGGGTAGCGGGGGGTGCACGCCTCTATTGTGCATCGTTTACGAACACAGAAAAAAAGATGATCCCTGATGAATGGTACCAAGGGTTACTTTCGTTTGACGACACCTTCTGGGCTGTCGACGCGCGCACCACGGATATCAGGCTCCTTGGGGACCCAAAGCAGGATGTGGAAAAGAGCCTCGATGCTACAATGCCCTTTGTTGATCGTGCTGAAAAATTTCTATTCTTTACCGACAAGCATACGGGGTATCTATGGTCTATGCGCATAAAGCAGGCACCCGAAAACACGGAGGTGAGCGACGTCGTACCTCCCACAAAAGAAGAGGCGGGAGACGCCGCAGGGAGTATCAGGAAATAAAAAACAAAGAGATGCACATGATAAAAAAAATATTTACACTCGCGCTATTTACACTACTTCCTGTGGTGGCACTTGCCCAGTCTACCTACCCACTCTTGGCACCACTCGGGCCACTCTCAGGGAGCGTCACACTCAAACAATACCTCGAGGGTATCGTGCAAGTGACGATAGGGGTCGCGGGGATACTTGCGGTGGTGATGATCGTGATCTGTGGCATCCAGCTCATCGGCTCTCCATCAGTGTCGCAAAAAAGTGCCTCGAAGGACTGTATTACAAGCGCAATATTCGGGCTGCTCCTCGCTATCTCCTCATGGCTTATATTAAATACCATCAACACACAGCTACTTTCGAGCGATGTTGCATTACTTGGCATCCCTGCCGTCGCAACTACTCCAACAGCAACAACAACCGCAGCGAATGCACCTAGACCCACATTTCCTGGGTTTTACTTTCGCTACAAAGACTCTGCGACTGGGCCAATTTTAAACTCGCCTCGGTGGCCAGATACGAGCTCTTGCGAGGAAGGTGTCGCAGCGGCAGCGTTGATTACGGGGAGAGTAATCGAAATAGATCCTTCATCAAACAAGCCATGCTTTCAAGTATATGCACCAGCACCAGGTGTGCCGAAGCCGAAACCTGGGGACCCACCCGTCCCACCTCCAGCGGGTGAGGCAGCTGCACGTACTGCTTTTTGTGGAAATACCTCTTGCATAAACCAGAAACCACTTGGGGTAAATAATCCCGTATGTCCATATGCTGGTGCAAAAAACTGCACAAACTTAGATGGTCTTCCAAATGCTTCAATAGCAACAATAAAAGCGCTACAGGCAGCCAGCGGTTCCAATGTTGTAATTTCCGGAGGAACAGAAGCTGGGCACTCGACCACAGCGTGCCCCACTGCCTGCCACAAACCAGGAAATAATGTGTTTGATCTACGTTTTGATGGGGAAGGCTCAGCCCTCACTAAAAAAATAATGAGTGGTGGGCCCGCTAAGGCCTCATTTAAAGGAAATATGCGCTGGCTCTATAACGGATTTTGGTATACCGACGAAAAATCAGCAACGACGCGTCATTGGCATGTGTGTATTGATGGTGCAAGTGCGTCATATTGCAAGCCATAAAACCTGTTTTCAAAAAAAATACCCCAGACGGGGTTTATGACTCTATGACTAGGAATGCTCACCTTAGACACTGGGCTCACAGTAGGCGAGTACGACGTGGCGCTCTTTTCCTATGCCCAAAGAGGATGTGGTAATGTCTGGTGTGTCGGCAAACTCTGAATGCACGATCATGCGCTCGTAGGAGCTCATGGGGTCCATCTCTACGGTGCTCTTGAAGTAGCGTGCGCGCTCGGCGAGCATGTGGGCCTTGGTGCGCACCTCTTCGATTTGTTTCTTTTGGTAGCCGTTCACGTCGACAGAAAATGCGGGTGCATCTGCGCCAAACTTTTTTTCCACAATACGCTTCATGAGATGGTTGAGAGCGAGCAGCCGTGCCCCTCCCTCGCCAATCAAAAGCAGAGACTCCGGAGTGGTGACCGCAAAAGAAAGTGACTTAGTCTTTGTGTCGGTCTCTGCCACCACGCTCTCCACTGCGACACCTAAATGGCCCAAAAGAGTACTGATGGTGCTGATAATAAATTCGTTTGTTTGCATGGTTTTACTTGGCAGAGGAGGCAATAACCCTCTTTTTGGTGATCAACTCCTGCCCAGTACTCAATATATTACTGGTTGCCCAATAAAGCGCAACCGCAGCGGGAAGGGTCATAGAAATCCCTCCCACGATAACGGGCAGCACATAGCGCATTTGTACCTGCATACTACGCGCAAAATCTTCTTGAAATGACGGCTTTGAGCCTGGGACAACGGCCGCTGGGGGCACCTGCTTCCCGAGCGCAACGTGCGTTTGTATAAACTGTGTCACCCCAGCGAGTAAAGCGAGAAAAATACTTTTTCCCGCCAAGTCAAAAACAAGGAAATGCATATCGAGCATTAGGGGGGCAGAAACAAAACTATAGAGAATCGCGGTGTCGATTTTTCCTAACCCGTGAGAAAAAACCCAGTACAACCCGATAATAACGGGGATTTGGATAAGGAGTGGGAGACATCCAGAAAATGGTGTGACTCCTCTTTTTTGATAGAGCGCCATCGTTTCGGCGGCGAGCTTTTGCTTGTCGTCCCCATGTCGTTCTTTCAGTTTTTTGAGCTCAGGCTCGAGCTCCTTCATCTCGCGCTGTGCACGAATAGACTTCGCGGTGAGTGGAAAAAGTACTATTTTTACAATAATCGTGAGGAGGATGATGGCGAGCCCTACACTATGCCCTGGGAGGTTGTCGATAAGGAGAATCAACACATTATAGAGTGGTTGATACACTGCGCTATTCCATATATCAGAAATCATCTGCCCATCCTATCGTGAATGACCCCTTTTGCAAAGGCGGTAGTGCGGTGCGGTGACAGAGCGCAACACTGGCACTACGGCTCGTCGACGAGTTTTTTTTGGTATGGATGGCAGCGCAAAATACGGCGACCACCCTTAAAAAGACCTTTCAATATGCCATATTTTATAATCGCTTGTTCCATGTATATCGAGCAGCTCGGGTACATTACACCCACACCACGAAAAGGAATAATCATACGAATAAGCCCACTATCTGGGGAAATTGTTTTACGATAGAGGCGAATACCAGAGAGCACGGCTCGGGTGAATATACTCATTATTGTTGTGTTTGAAGGAAAGCCTCTATATCACTACGCATAGTGTCGTTTATGTTGGAAATGTTTTTTTGTGGAGTAATAACAAATTTTGTACCAACAAACCGAGAAAAATCAGCTAAATGTTCACGAATGGCCTGATAAACGATTCTGCGTATACCATTCCTCTTTGTGGCAAGATTATATGATTTTTTTGCAATAACTACGGCAAACTGCGGCGCACCAGCGCCTCGCCCTCTAAAAAATCTTATGGTAAGAGAACTTCCCCTCCATGTTTTTGAGGCTGCACCATAA
>JAYTEB010000132.1:0-1487 GCA_043735605.1 Candidatus Lloydbacteria bacterium
CCCTTTGAGCCATTCGGGTCGTGCGATACCTCACCCGCTGCAAGCTGAATGAAGTCGGAAAAGTCATCATCGGGGTCGTTTTGATGCGCCCCCATATCTGCCACGGTGTATCCGAGCTCTTTTTCGACGTACGACGCAATCGCCTCCTTCATCTCATACCCCGCATGGTCTGTAGCAATGTATATTTTCATAGAAATAAACGATGTTAATTTATACTTAATGCAGTGAGTGCTTTTTTAATTTCTTGCTCATCAACAGCGAATTGTGGCATGAAGATGACCTTTTCACTGTAATCAATATCATCAAAATACGAAAGGGATTCTCGAAAAATTTTTTCATTCCACTCGCCGCCAAAAATTTCTTTTCCTTTATCAGCTATTTGTGCGAGGGAGTGCTCGGCTTTCGTGATGTAATATATATCCACATAGTCTTTCCACTTCGCTCGTCGCCCCAGCGCGAAAGCTTTCATCGCCGCAAGCGTAAGGAGGTCGGGCATGCGTATCGTCCTCCCTAAACGCGCCTCTGCCTCTATGTTATACGGGTAGGTCAGAAAAGTTACCTTTACTCCATTTGCGACAATCGTGTACTCCCCAGCATAATTCACTAATATATTTTCAACCGTGGCGTGGGGGGCAATTTTCCTCTTTACCGCACTGTTGGTAAAGTCGTCATATGAAAAAAAATCGAAGTCGACCGATTGTCTATGCCCGAGATGGAGTGCAATCGCAGTACCACCAACCAAAGCAAAGTCTTTGGAAAATTCCGCGAGGAGCGGAAGCAGTGCGACTTGAGTTTTTGAGAGTATCTCATTATGCATGTGCATGTTTCTTGAAATACAGGGAAAAGTAGTGGCTTGTGCGCGGGCGAAAATTATTTCTGCGTTGTCCTGCTTTTTTTGTAAAAATCGCCGCAGCTTCGTTCAGTCCCACGATACGAAGAACCTCTTGCACATCCTCCCAGTCCCCATAATTGAGCACTGCCTCAACCACAGCCTCAGCAGAAAGCTGACTTTTTTTATCAACATACCAAACCAAGTGAGGTCGTTTTTCAATAAATTGTTCAAGCGTAGAAGATTCCATAAAACTTATTATATCACATAAATTCCTATTTTACAATAGAAGCCACCCCTTCATCTCATACCTCACAAGGGTCTGTGGCGATGCATATTTTCACTTTTTTATTTTCCCATATATCCAGCCAAATAGAGAGCCGATGGTGAAATATAGTGCGTACTGTTGGGCAAATCCGATAAGGAGTGTCGTTGTTCCACCGAACCACATAGCAGAAAAAGCAAAAGGGAAAAGAAGCATGATGATTAGCCAATCAGTAGCTGACCCATCTTTTAGATCAAACACAAGTACAAGCAGCGTCGCCACCACGGGGACAGCAAGAGCAATCGTTCCACCCTTGAGCCAATATGGCATATTTTTCCAGTTCATATTTTATTTGACGTATTTTGCCACCTCGAGCACGTGCATCACGAGGGT
>JAYTEB010000133.1:0-3580 GCA_043735605.1 Candidatus Lloydbacteria bacterium
GGACGCCGCTTCTCGTTCTCCGTTGCGATGATCATTGGGGATCGCAAAGGCAAGGTCGGTGTGGGCACTGGGAAGGCGGGCGATATTTCGATGGCAATGGACAAGGCGGCAAAGGACGCAAAGAAGCACATGATTACGGTGAAGCTCACCAAGACCAACTCCATCCCCCATCAGGTCGCCGCAAAGGCATCAAGTGCTGTTGTAGAAATAATCCCCGCACCATCACGCGGACTCGTCGCAGGCTCTGCGATGCGCAATTTGCTCGAGCTCGCCGGCATTACCGACGTGTCTGCAAAGATTCGCAGTGGGTCAAAAAACAAGCTCAACATGGCACGCGCCGGAATAAAGGCACTCACACAGCTACGCCCACGCACGCGTGTGGCACCTGCCGTGACGGAAGATAAATAATCCCAAGACATATGCAACTCAATCAATTAAAACGTGTACATAAAAACAAGAACGACAAACGTGTCGCTCGCGGAGGAAAGCGCGGAAAGACCGCTGGCCGTGGTACCAAGGGGCAGAAGGCACGCGCAGGGCATCGCATCCGCCCTATACTTCGTGATACGATAAAGAAGTTTCCAAAGTTGCGTGGATACAAAAACAAGTCATTTGAGGTGAAACCACAGCCCGTAAATCTAGGGCTCATCGAAAAGACGTTTCTCGCAGGAGATGCGGTCAACCCCGCGACACTCCTTGCAAAGAAGCTCATTACCAAGGTGGGTGGGAAAATGCCCAAAGTGAAGATCCTCTCTATGGGAAAGCTCACCAAGAAAGTGGTCGTCACGGGATGTCTCTTCTCGGCAACCGCAAAGACGCACATTGAGGCAGCAGGAGGAAGTATAAGTGAGTAAATCCATGAACAATTTTTTCCACAAAATACAACTGATGTTCTCTGACGAAGCGCTTCGACGGAGAATACTTTTTGTACTCTGTGCGCTCGTAGTTTTTCGCATCGCCGCGTCTATCCCTATTCCTGGGGTTGATGAGGTCGCGCTGAAGCAGCTTTTCAACAACAACCAATTTCTCGGGCTCTTGAACGTGTTCTCTGGATCAGGGCTTTCGAACCTCTCCATTGTGATGCTCGGAGTGGGTCCGTATATCACGGGCTCTATCATCATGCAGCTCCTCACCATGATGTCTCCGAAGCTCAAGGCCATGTATCACGAAGAAGGAGAAATAGGACGCAAGAAATTCACCCAGTACTCACGGCTCCTTACGGTGCCACTCGCACTACTCCAAGGGTACGGACTTTTGGTGCTCTTGGCGCGACAGGGTGTACTTGGCGACCTAAGCCCATTTAACCTTTTTGTGAACGTCATCATCGTAACGGCGGGCTCACTCTTCCTCATGTGGATAGGCGAGCTGATTTCTGAGTTTGGTGTGGGCAACGGCATGTCGATCATCATTTTTGCGGGTATCGTCGCAAGTATTCCGACGACTGCGTCTCAAATGCTTATTTCGTATGATCCTCGCGACCTCCCGCTGTATCTCGCATTTGCTGCGGCCGCATTCGTGGTCATTGCTGGTGTGATAGTGATGACTGAAGCTGAGCGCCCAGTTCCGATCACCTACGCCAAGCGCGTGCGTGGAGGGTCCACCTCAGGTGGTGTGTCTACATACTTGCCACTACGCGTGAATCAGGCTGGTGTTATTCCCATCATCTTTGCACTCTCTATCCTCCTGTTTCCTCAGATGATCGCAGGGTTTTTGACGGGGCTCGCCCACCCACTCGCTCAGCAGATAGGTGAGCAAATGACCATTCTCTTTTCGGGTGGGATTGTGTACTCGATTTTCTACTTTGTGCTCGTATTCCTCTTTACGTTCTTCTACACCGCGGTCACCTTCGACCCTGACGCTATCGCCACGAACCTCCAGAAGTCTGGCGCGTTCATTCCTGGAGTTCGCCCAGGGACTGCGACGGCAGAGCACATTGCAAAGATTCTCACGCGCACCACGTTTGTGGGCGCCACATTCCTCGCTTCAGTTGCCGTGCTCCCACTCCTGATGCAGAATCTCACAGGAAACCAAGCGCTCGCTATCGGAGGCACTGCACTCCTGATCGTTGTGTCCGTCGTGCTCGACCTTATTAAGAAGCTCAACGCACAGCTCTCGATGCGCGAGTACTAAAACTTCCAAATCTGGCGATCTTCAGTTTTTTCATCATCGAAAGGTTTGTGGGATGTACTCCATGTACAACCCGCCAAGCACTCTCGACTCGAAAAAATTGAATATCATCCAGATTTGAAAGTTTTACATTGCGAAACACCTCAAATTTTGCGGTTAATACAAAAAACCACCGATGTGCTTGGGTGGTTTTTTGTTTTCCAAGTTATTTGCTACACTCACAACATGAACAAGGAAACTTTTATTTTTATCGGGTCATCGGGGTCGGGGAAGGGAACGCAGGTGGGGCTCTTGAAAGAGGAGCTCATAAAGAAAAATCCCGCAATGCCCATTTTCTATTTGCAGACAGGGCAGTACTTCCGTGAGTTCATCAAAGGGGACTCTCTTGCCGCAAGTATTGCAAAAGGTGCTATAGACAACGGCGAGCGAGCGCCCGACTTCCTTGCGATGTACATTTGGTCGAAGGTGTTTGTCGAAAACTTGAAGGGAGAGGAGCATCTCATCATCGACGGGAGCCCCCGCTCGATAAACGAAGCAAAGAATCTCGATATCGCACTGAAGTTTTTCAAGCGTGAACACCCTGCAGTTATATACCTGAAGGTGTCGCGCAAATGGTCATTTGACCACCTCATTGCCCGCGCAGAAAAAGATGGCCGCCTCGACGACACTGCGGTGAGCATCAACAAGCGTCTCGACTGGTTCGACACCGACGTTGTGCCCGCGATAGAGAAGTTTCGCCGTGATCGCGACTACGATTTCGTCGAAATTAACGGTGAGCAGTCTATCGAAGCCGTGCACCGCGACATCATGGCTAATGTGTCTGGTGCATAAGTACACCCTTTTCTTCATTGCATAGTGTGCTAGTATGCCGGTATGTCGAAGTTTAAAACAAATGCAGAAATAGATTTATTGCGTGAGTCGGGCAAAAGACTGGCTCGGGTCCTCCACTTGGTCGCGGGGGAAATTAAGGCTGGGGTGACGACAAAATACCTCGATGAAGTAGCTGAGCGCCTCATCCGTGAGACGGGAGACACCCCACCCTTTTTGAATTACACCCCACACGGAGCTCGCAAGCCTTTCCCCGCAGCACTCTGCGTCTCGGTGAACGACGAAATAGTGCACGGCATACCAGGGAAGAGGGTCATTGTTGACGGCGACATTGTATCCATCGATCTCGGCCTTACGCATCAAGGGATGATCACTGACGCGGCACTTACTATACCAGTGGGAAAAGTTTCTCCCGAAATAGCACAACTCATTCGTGAGACCGAACGCGGACTTGAGGAGGGAATTCGCGCAATGAAGGTCGGCGGGCGTATTGGCGACATTGGTGCCGCAATAGAGCGAGTGGCACACAAACATGGCTATGGGATAGTGCGTGAGCTGGGAGGGCACGGCGTGGGGCATGCAGTGCATGAAGACCCGTACGTGCCGAATTATGGCGCAAAAGGTA
>JAYTEB010000134.1:0-1468 GCA_043735605.1 Candidatus Lloydbacteria bacterium
CTCGCTCTACCAAAGTTTCTTCACATGCTTTTCGTTCAGCCTACTGCATTTTGTGAAATTTTTAATATAAAAAAATATGGGAGCGAGGCGTATTCGCTCAAGCTACTATATCGCACGGAGCCACTACTTGGACTGGACGCAGACCTCGTCCACTGTCATTTTGGAAATATTGCCAATCGCTACCTCATCATTCGGGAGATACTCGGACTTAAACAACCATTCTTGACCAGCTTCTATGGGTTTGATATCTCAAGCGTCATTAAGGCAAAAGGGGTCGCGTATTACGATCGTCTGAGAAAAGAGTGTACGCGATTTATCGTGATGTCCAATAACATGAAGGAGCGTGTGGCAAAAATAGGATTTAACCCCGACCAACTCGAGGTGCTTCCAATCTCGGTAGATGTCGAGGGCTTTACTCATGCGGAACGCACGCTCAAAGACGGGGAGCCTGTGCGGATCATTTCCGTCGGACGCTTTGTGGAAAAGAAAGGATTTGATGACCTCATTCGTGCTATGGCGATAGTAAAAAAGAAAGCCACACGGAAAGTAGTACTCACCATCGTCGGTGGTCCAAAACCTGAGGAAGAAAAATTGCGCGCACTCGCCGAGGAGTGCGGAGTGAGTGACATGATTGAGTGGAGGGGGTATATGAAAAGCCAAGACATTATTGAGCTATATCAAAGTCAACACCTCTACGTTCAAGCCTCTAAAACTGCCGCGAGTGGGGATATGGAGTAGTATTGACAGGGTGTCTAATTATGTGTTAACTTACTTGAGGATAGTTAATTCTCAAGAATACTGGAGGTTTTAAGTGGAAGCAAAACAGTGTATTCGCATGCTTTTGCTGCGACACGGAAAGACGAAATACCTTGGTGTTTTCCCCGACTTGACCCGCGAGGGCAAGGCTCATGTCGAGTCTGTTGCAACGGGTCCAGTTTCAGACTGGATGGCGCAGCATGAAATTGCACACCGGAATCTGGCCATCGTGACCTCACCATCGCCCCGCGCGCATGGCACCGCATGGACTCTCTGTAAGGCGATCGGCCACCCAAAGCGCCTTCAGTTTTCAGACGCACTCGCTCCTATGAAGTGGCGTGACGAGGCTCGCGCACAAGCTGCACTCCAGCAATTTCGCGGGAAGTCGTACGTGGACTACGAGACCGAGCCCATATTTCAAGATTCTGAGGTCTTTGAAACACCAGACGAAGTGCGCGCACGATGGTATGGAGCATTTGGAAAAGCCATTGTCCATAGGTGGTATGACTACGGCCAATTTCGCGCGGCCAGTACCCTGGGGAATGCGATCCTTGTCTCACATTACGAGGTCTTCTCGCCAATGGTGTGCGACCTCTTCGGTATCATTGCATCAGAGGATACCGCATTATGCCACGCAGAGCCTATCGCGTTGTCGATCTCGTCCGACTCGACGTACCACGACGTGGCACATGTTACTGGTGAGTTTCGAGGC
>JAYTEB010000135.1:0-1467 GCA_043735605.1 Candidatus Lloydbacteria bacterium
GGAATTATACTCATGACACTTAGCAAGCTAATTTATAACGCATATGACCACCCACACCACAAGAGAGGAGATTATCGCCGCACTTACCGAGCGCTACGCAACACAGGCA
This sequence comes from Candidatus Lloydbacteria bacterium, assembly GCA_043735605.1. Lineage (GTDB taxonomy): Bacteria > Patescibacteriota > Minisyncoccia > Phycocordibacterales > UBA6899 > MHLP01. The sequence goes on from JAYTEB010000135.1 coordinate 110, forward strand.
TTCGATACAATGAAGCCACTCGCACAAGAGGATGTGCACACCATTTTAGAAAGCGCCCGCCTCGCTCCGAGCTCATTCGGCATCGAAGCATGGAAGTTCATTATCGTGGAGAACAAGGAATTGCGCACAAAGATGCGTGAGGCAAGCTATGGCCAGCCAAAGCTAACTGAGGCCCCCCTCCTCGTGGTCGTCGCACGCCGCATAGACGTGCGTGAGCGTATTGCCGACGAGCGTATTGCGCGCACCGTGGCAACGCTCGGGGGAGAGGAGGCGCAGTATGACGGATTGAAGCAAATGATTGCCGGCACTATTGCAAGCAAGACCGACGCACAGGTGGATGCATGGGCAGCCGCACAGACCTACATTGCACTCGGCATGATGCTCGAAACTGCGGCACTTCTCGGTGTGGACGCAGGGCCAATGGAAGGGTTCGACCCCGCACAGATCGATGCAATTTTGGGTCTGAAGGAAAAAAATCTTACTGCAACTACACTCGTGGCATTTGGGTACCGCGCCGAGGGTGACGGTGCTGCCACGCGTGGCAAAGTGCGCCGTGATTTTGGAGACGTTGTTGAGACTATTGTATAAGGAAAGTATTTATTGAGTTGGTCAGAAAATACGGAAATTGTCCGTATTTTTTATATAAAAAAAGCAGCACCCAAGGATGCTGCGCAGATCTCCACGTTTGATTACAAAAGAAATATCTTGACGTCACCGAGTCCAATACCAAGGTCGGTCGCAATCCGCATCGAAAGGTCAATGATGCGAGGCTCGACATAGGGGCCACGGTCGGTCACCGTGGCGCGCACTCCGCGTCCATTCACTTCGTTTACGATGCACAGCTTCGTGCCCATCGGTAGTGTGCGGTGCGCTACGGTGTACGCATGCATGTCGTAGGGCTTTCCGTTGGCCATTGTGCGCCCATGAAAGTATTCTCCGTACCACGATGCAATGCCACTTTGGTATGGAGTCTCGCCCCCGCGGCACTCTCTGGATACTCTTTTCTTTGCAGAAGGGGATTCTCCCAATCCGATTTTTTGCGACTTTTGAGTTTTGGTAATTTCGGACACGGTGTCGCTTTGCACCTCATGCCACAAGGGGCTGAGTACACTTGTAAGCGAGACGCTCACTGTGGCGATGAAAAACCAGAGCGCATATTTGCTCATAAAAACTCCTGTATTTTTTTGAAGATCAGTAAACAAGTTTCACCTTGAATTCTAGAGTAAGTAAAGCATATAATACTTAGCATGTCAAGTATTTCGTAATGGTTCAATAGCTTGGAATCACCCTAACCCTTAGGATGATTCATATGCCATACACCACAAACCCTCACATGCCCCGTATCAGGAAAGACGCTG
>JAYTEB010000136.1:0-3556 GCA_043735605.1 Candidatus Lloydbacteria bacterium
GCCTGGCCGCTGCCGGCGTGCGAGTGCCCCGGCCCTATAACTTTTGCGACGGTGTACTGCTGATGGAGCTGGTCCACTAAGTAAGCTTGATCGAGGGGAACAGCTGGTGGATATTGGTGCATATTGTCTCATGCCGAACCACTTCCACTTGCTGGTAAAAGAAAAAGAAGATGGAAATATTTCCTCTTTTATGGAGAAGCTGGGTACATCATATGCAATGTATTTCAACAGAAAATACAAGCGTTCTGGCGTTTTATTTCAGAATACCTTTAAGGCGGAGCATGTTTCGCGAGACGAGTATCTCAAATATCTCTACGCATACATCCACCTAAATCCCGTGAAGCTCATTGAGCCTTTGTGGAAAGAGGAGGGGATACGCAACTTACCTGCTGCACAGAAATATCTCGAAGCGTACCGGTACTCGAGCTATGCCGACTATGTGACGGGGAAACGGGAGGAGTCCGCCATTCTCACACCAAGCGAGTTCCCCGACTATTTTGAGCAAGAGGGAGACTTTGATCATTTTGTAAAAGATTGGTTGGACTATAAAGACGAGGCAGAAGGAGAAACTACGTAGGAGATACACCCACATTTTTGTGGAAAATTGAATAGCGAAAGTGTCAATCTGGTGGGCTTCCTTACTGCACGTACTATATACAAAGAGTTGATCGAAGTTCCTTTTGGAGAAAAGTATGACGCAGAAAACACTACGCACACCTCTCGTTTTGTGTGGCATGTCGCTCCTGTGCGTTTCGCTGCACGCCGCGACGGGCGGTCGGACTGTGGTGGGGCAGCAAGGTCTCTCGACCCCGCTTTCAATTGGGGAACAGACGTTCGAGAATTCATCCGAAATGTGCATAAAGAACGATACCTGTGATTTGAAAAAAGTAATTTTTCGTAAAGAAGATTATCTCATTCCCCCCACACCCTCCGTACTCGATGACGACACCTTGCAAGGCACTCGTGTACTCGTGGGGTTCATGACCAATGAAATTGCTGATCTGACGCGTTATTCATTTGTACAATTTACTCGAGGGTGCATGTGGCATTCCTATGTGAACGATGATGATGTACTCAGCACAGAATTTGGCGTACTGAGAAACTTTTTGGGCACTAAGCATCTACAGCATATTTTTCCTCGGTGGGTCGTCGACAGTGACGATGCAGACCCTGCGTATGGCGCGGACGGCATTTCCGGAAACAGACATTATTTTCTCCAGTCTGCAAAGTCGATCCCAACTTGGATACCAGACCGGCAGGGTAAACTCTATGGTGAAGTAAGGCCGACAATTCCATTTTTGTACGTGACCGATGCACCAGGCCCTGCCTACTATAGCCCGCAACATACGACCGCAGTAAACATGTCTCTCGAGTTTAAGACTTGTTTATTCAAAACAGCTGATGTGCCACTTCGGACAAATGGCGTTGATGTGGATTTGGAGAAGGCAATCGTATGCTTTCAGTGGGATAGCAAATTTGTGTTTGACCACGGCACGCTCGTTTTCAAGAGTCCTAAAAATATTCATTCTGAGTGTGCACGCCCCTTCACTGCCCGTGAGAAAAACTTCCACTTGCACCAACTTCAGCGGGTAGACAAGAAGCCAGCCAATACTCCATAAGCCCCCACCTCGTGTTGGGGTTTTTTATCGACCAATAAGCATAAATGTTGCTATACTAGACACAACATGGAAACGTTCAATAAAAGCTTTTTTCGCCTCGCCTTCGGTTTTATTGGAGTTATTGTCGCGTCGGTGTTGATTATTTTTGCCGTACAAACCCTCACGGTTGATGCGTCGATAAACGAGTGCACCGCAGACTGCAAAGAATAGACGTGCACTATATTTCGACATTGTCTGCTGCCGTGGTATCTTAAAATGAGAATGTTTTTTGAAGGAGGGGGATAGTGGCCAATAGCGCAGTATCACTCGTACGAGTAGCGGACGGGGAGTACCGGTATCTTCTCGCCAAGCCATTGGTATCGCCAGGGACAAACAATAATCGAAAACCACTTATTTGCATCCATGGTATGTCAGGCTTTGCTGACTACTTTGCGAAAAAGATGGAGTATTTCGCGCGTGAGGGATACGCTTGCTTCGCGCCAGATATTATCGGCCATGGTGCGCGTAGCGAAATCGATATTTCAAAAAAAGGTGTGCATGACTACATTGCCGACGTAAATAAGTTTATTAACCACGTTGTGTGCAAAGAGAGTGGCGAGTCACTCATACTTGTGGGGCATAGCATGGGCGGGCTCATTGCCGCAAAATTAGCTGAGATACGAAATGACGTTGGGCACGTGGTTCTCGTGACCCCCGCACCACCAAAGGGTGTATTCCTATTGCCTGGTGGCTTGATTTCGCTCACATTGGGTGACCTCAATGGCTTGATTGTTGCGGCATTTGGTGGGGAGCGATTCTCTCCCAGTCGCAGACTACTCGAGTCTCTCTTTGTTGATCCCGTGGCAAGCAAGCAGGTCATTGACGAGTGGGAGGGGGGGCGAATAAGTAACGAATCCCTTCTCGCCACACTGCAGTTAGGTTTCAGTCGAATTTCCGTCGATGCGAGGATGATCACGGCACCGATGCTGGTGATTGGGGCAAAAAAAGACAAGATTATCCACCACAGGTCTGCGAGAAGTACCGCAGAGTACTACGCTGCAGATTACCACACTCTTGAACGCTTGGGCCACATGTGCCCGTTTGAGTCGGGGTGGGAGGAAACCGCCGAGGTTATCCTCATGTGGCTAAAAAAGAATGGCGCATTGCCATAATCTAAAACTCGCAGTAACTGCTTCGAGTTTTTTTAATACATTGCAGGCTACTTGCGTTCCTAGCTATTTTGGGTATACTTTTCACAACGCTAAAGACAGTGGGAGTCGAGGGAAACCTCGTGTAATACCTGCCGAGGCCGACAATATCGTATCTTCGGATATATAACGTCGACTCTTTTCGCGAAAAAGGTCGATTTTTTTCTTTCCTGAATTCGCGTGTGAAGGAAAAATAAAATTATTATCCAAACAGTATTTATGCCAATTACGAAACAAAAGAAAGTCACCATTCTCTCGAAGCTTGATGCCGGATTTGCCAATGCCGAAACCATTGTGTTTGTGAACTTTCACAAGCTTCCCGTCAAAGAGCTCACACTCTTGCGCAAAGAGCTTCGCGAAGCTGGTGTCACGTACTATGTTGCAAAGAAGACACTCGTCAGGCGTGCGCTTGATGCAAAAAAGGTAACCGGCACGCAGCCCGCCCTTGTGGGAGAGCTTGCTCTCGCATGGAGCACCGACCCTGTTGCACCAGCCAAGGGAGTGTTTGAGTTTGCAAAAACACACAAAGAACAGATGTCGCTCATGGGCGGTGTCTATGGGGGCGCGTATATGTCGCAAGCAGAGATCACCGAGCTTGCATCGATACTCGGACGCGATCAGCTGCTCTCCAAGTTTGTGGGAATGTTGAACGAGTCGATCGCACGCGTTGTCCGTGTGATAAACGAGCACGCAGGAAAAATAGAGGCCGGTACCCCAGCAGCGCCGACACCGGTTGCCGTAGCTGAGGTA
>JAYTEB010000137.1:0-3546 GCA_043735605.1 Candidatus Lloydbacteria bacterium
CAACGACTTTGCCGGCAAATGCATTTGCAACCTACGGGTCGTTCACGAATCAGAGCGTGTTTACTGCTATTGGTACGTCGACAATGAGCTTCACTGCGACCACTGGAGGAAAAACTATTAACTCCGGAAACTCTGCGTTCGGCAGTCTTGAAATAAATGGTACAGGGCAATTCACGCTTGCCGCCAATGCGACGAGTACTTACGACACGACGCTCCGTAGTGCGGGAGCGTTCACTTTGACGTCAGGAAGGACGCTTGCTGTGGGTCGGACCTTCACCAACGCGGTGGGCGGGGCTGCAACGACATGGACAAATACCACCCTTTCCCTTTACTCCGGTACTGCGTACGCGATCAACGCGAAAACAACAGGAGGAGATGTGTACAATAACATTGCCATTGCTGCAAATACAAAAATTAGTAGTTGGAACTCCACGTCAACACTCTACACACTCGCCTCGAGCGCATCACTCTATTCACAAGATCAGAACGCCGTCGACGGCAGCCTCTACATTTTCGGAGCATACCAGCGCACAACGGGGACTGACTACTGGAGTTATGCGACCGACTTTGACGGAACGGCACTTGGTGGGTCTCCGCGCCAAGCAAATGTACGCTTTGCATCGGGGACTACTGCATACTTTGCAACAGGTACGACGCTTACGATACTTGGGGGAGCAAGTGCAACGACCACCATCGACAGACAAAACTCAGGGAACTACGCTCTGGAGGTGCAGGGTGCTTACCTCAATGCGGGGTATTACCAATTCCGCAATACTGACCGTGAGGGGCTCAAGCTCACTGGTACGACTACCATTTCTGCATTTAGTTTTGGAGATTTCGAGCTCGGTGTTTCAAACGGAGCATTGGTCACGATCGCATCGACGACACTTGATCAAAACGCCTCCGCGCTGTACTCTTCTGTCCGTTTTGCGACATCGACGGGAATTGTAAATGCGATAAACGTGCGACGCGTAGGTACGACCACAAACGCCATCACCTTCACTGGGGAGCACGGCAATATTGCATCGGAGGCATACGACGAAGACGGTAGCGACGGCTGCGGATCTGTACGCTTCACTGACAGCTCCTGCCTCTTTGCGGACCAAAAGACTTACCGATGGAGAAACGACGATGGCGCAGAGGGTGCGCCTAGTTCTGAGTGGTATGACCAAAACTGGTCTAAGCGTAAGCGCGTGCGACTATCCAACAACACTGCGACCATCGCTACGAGCACACAATTTAAAATTGCGGTGACCTACGACTCCGATATGCAAAGTGACTTTGATGACCTCCGATTCACTGACTCATCTGGTACGACAACAATACCGTTTTGGCTTGAGTCCTACACTTCGTCCGCGACGGGGACGGTGTGGGTGAAGACGGAGAGCCTGCCTGCCTCGGGAGTCGAAGACATTTTTATGTATTACGGCAACAGCGGTGCGACAAATGGCGGAGTGGGAACCACAACCTTCAACTTCTTTGACGACTTTGAAGACGGGAGCCTCAGTGAGTATTCAGGTGATACGACACTTTTTGAACAGTCCACATCGTTTAACTACGAGCGTACGCGTGGGCTCGACGCGGCAGCTGGGAGCGAGGCGGCTCAAAATACGAGTGGTATTGCGCAGGTGTCGGCGGGCATCGGGCGCGACACGACATTTCGCTACTTCCAATATATCAACACCGGAGCACCCGCAAACGACGAGTCCTGCTTCTTATTTGCCGTTCAGTCGCCAATAACCTCGCATCAGAATTACGGTATCTGTGCCGAGCTCCCTGGTGTGCCAGATAAAATTTCTATCTCGAAGAATGTTGCGTACAACTTTAACGCCGGAGGTGCTACCGCACTCGCCACCACCTCAGTGACATGGGCGACGGGGTGGTATGAGTTTACTGTCGACTGGCGTACCAACAACCAAATTGCCCTGACCGTGTATGACGCGACGGGAGCATTCTTTGCTTCCACGAGTGTCACGGACTCGACGTATTCAACGGGTGGGGTCGGATTCACTTTTTGGGGTCAACGAGGAGGCTGGGACATGCCCTCTGCGCGTAAATATATTTCCGCCACACCGACTGTTACTTTCTTTACTGAACAGGCAGATTCAGGGGCGACATGGAAGGCAGCGGAAAACACGGCACTCGTTGACCAGCTCGCAAACCAAAACGTAAGACTACGCCTCACGCTGCGTAATACGGGTAGCACGCTCACGAATCAAAATTTACGTTTGCAAATGGCAGATAAAGGAATCGCACCAAACTGTGAGTCTGTTGCGACGGGTTCATACACCGACGTACCCACCACGAGTGGTGGGTGCGGGTCCTCCGCTGCATGCATGAAGACTTCCTCGCAGTTTGCTGATAAGTCTTCCACTACACAGTTGCTCTCTATTCCCACGGGCATGACCTTTGCACAAGGACAGATAATGGAAGACCCCTCAAACCAGACTGGGGACATGACCATCAATTCCGGTGAATTTACGGAAGTGGAATATAATTTGCAAATGACGGCATTTGCAACACAGAGTAACTACTGTTTTCGCACGACAAAAGCCGGCGTTGCGGTGGACAACTACACCAAAGTGGCTGAGCTACGCATGCTCCACCCCCCCACACTCTCGAGTTTCTCGTTTAATCACGACACTAATGTCGCGCTTACTGAAGGCGCAACGACTACCATTTACGCAACATCGACGGTGACGGACTACAACGGGTATGCCGACCTCGTTTATGCATCATCCACGTTCTACCGTTCGGGCCTCTCTTCGACGACCGCATGTACAGCGGATAGCAATGACTGCTACCAGATAGCGACCAGCTCATGTAGCTTCCAGAGCTGTTCGGGAAATATCTGTACTGTTTCTTGTAGTGCAGATATGTACTACTTTGCCGACCCCACGGATTTCGGGAGTAGCTACGCAGCACAGGATTGGGTTGCGCTCATTGACGTATGGGACACATCAAGCTCGCATAGTCGCGCGTCGTCTTCACAGGAGCTACTCTCGCTTTCTGGGTTCACTGTGCCGTCGACGCTCTCCTACGGCTCGGTGTCAGTGGGGTCCGACACGGGGGCAACGAACTCGACCACGAGTGTGACCAATACCGGAAACAGAGTACTCAACCTCAACCTTGGGGGAGTCCCACTTGAATCTGGTGCGTCGTCGATCTCCTACGACAAAGAGAAGTACTCTACCTCGACATTCACGTATGCGGGGTGTTCGACCTGTAGCACCCTTGCCGCGTCCTCCTCCCCAGCATTCTTCCCCATAGCAGTAACGAAGCCCACCTCGACCTCGCCATTCTTTAGAGACATTTACTGGGGAATTACCATCCCGTTAGGTACTGCGGCTTCCACCCACACAGGCTCGACTACTTTTGAGGCTGTTGCGGGATAGTAGTTTCTTTGCGGTAGTGTATTGACAACGGCTGCAGTTGGGATAGAAATAAGAGAGAGTACTACACATTTTTAGAGAGCATTATGTTCCTTAAAATTATCGGCATGTGCGCACTGTCATTCTTCGCTTCAGCCGCTCGGGCAGAAGGTAC
>JAYTEB010000138.1:0-3526 GCA_043735605.1 Candidatus Lloydbacteria bacterium
CACGAGTGGAGTATGCAATCAATACGCGACCACGGAAACGACTGGGATGGAGAACCCCATTAGAAGTATGGGGTGTTGCACTTCGAAGTTGAATGTACCTTACGAGTCCTTGACTTTTTTAAGAAATATATTAGTGTGTGTTAAGCAAAAGTTCCCCAACCAAAGAAAGAACGGAAATAGTGATGACCAAAAATGAAGAACGTACTCAGCTGATCAAGACCTGCGTCGGACTCTCCGACGGACAGCGTCGCCATGAAGGGGTGAGGGTCGGTGGCACACGAGGCTCCGGCTGGTACAACCAGCGTGGGGAGTGGGTGGGATGGGGCGACCTCGACGCCGAGGAGATGCGGGGTATCGCCCACGTGCTTGCCCCCAATGAGCTTTTCATTGTGCTCCACGAGGGGGATTCGTACTATCGATTCCTTCGGGATCTCGTCCCCGACACCTCACGGGGGGCGCGCAGCGAAGACGCCCCTGGGCTCGACTACATCGCCGCCCGTGCATTCTTCATTATTGGAAAAGGCGCCATTTGGCGGGTACACAACATGCAGCCATCTCGCCCCGTCGAAACATTGTATGAAGTGGCCTATCACTTCATCGACCAGAAGCATGCGGAGGAAAAAATACTGCACTCGCAAGACTGAATCTGCTGCTGTATCACAAGCACAAACCACCTACGGGTGGTTTTTTTAATGGAGGAGATTGACGGCCACTCGGGGTTGTGGGAGTGTGGATGGGGGTAGCTAGCTCAAGGAGATAGTAATGGCACTTTCGTTGAATGAGCAAATGATGCTCGAGCAGGTGAGGGAGGGAATCGCGGCAACGGGGAATGATGACGACGCAATGATGATGCTTGGAATGGTTGATGGCGATCTACTCTTTAATGCAGATGGAACGGTGACGGAATTATGCACAGCACTTGCGGATAGCCTGAAAGAAGCGAAGCCACACTTGACCTCACGTGTCGACGCGTTTATTGCAGCATCAGGAAATGCTGCTCCGTAGTATTCATGACGCACTCCAATTTGGAGTGCTTTTTTATGTATCTTCCTGAAAATATGAGAGATGCATCAGAGTGCTTTGACCTTCTCTGCGATAAGTGAGGGCGCATCATTGCGGCGGCTGAAGCGCCCCTTGATGGCGATGCACTTGTCTGGGCCGAGTAAGTCCTTACACTCGGCCATCGTGCGAGGGAAGACGACAACTTCAATAGATCCGGTGAAGTCGGCGACCTTGAGGAACGCCATGTGTTCATTTTTCTTCGTGATAACCACTTTGTGTTCCTCGATGATTCCAGCAATGATGATGCCCATGCCGTCACGCGTGTCTGCGTTTACCTGCTTGATGTTGCTTCCTCCTTTTTCTATTTTCTCACGATGCTTGTCGAGTGGGTGGCCGGAGATATAGAGGCCGAGGAGTTCTTTTTCCCATGCGAGCTTTTGGTCGATGAGGATCTCCGGTGCGGGGCGCAGGCGCAGCCGAGGGAGCGCCTTGCCGTCTGTCGCGACGGAGAAAAGGGAGACTTGGTTGCTCGCAAGCTGCTTCGCATGTTCTTTGTGATACTCGAGTGCATCGTCGATGTTGTGTAGTAGTGACCCGCGCTCCTCCCCGAGGGTGTCGAAGGCGCCTGCGCGGATGAGCGACTCGAGCGACTTTTTGTTGAGGTCCTTGTGTGTAACTCGTTCGAGAAATTCACTAAAGGAAAGATAGGGGCCATTTGCCTCACGCTCGGCGATGATGGCACCTGCGATATTCTCGCCGAGATTTTTGATAGTAAACAATCCGAATCTTATTTGGTCCTTCGCCTCCGCGCCGTCTGCCTTGATGACTGTGAAGTGATTGTGACTCATGTTGATGTCAGGTGGGAGCACGGGGATAGCCATACGCTTGCATTCGGTGATGATTTCCGAGATTTTCTCTGTGTCGCCCTCTTCCGCGGTAAGGACGGCGGTCATATATTCGCTCGGGTAGGTCGCCTTCATGTATGCCGTCTGGTACGCGACTCGGCCATAGCATGCTGCGTGTGCTTTGTTGAATCCGTATCCTTGGAATGGCTCAAAGAGTGTCCATATTTTTTCTGCATCCGCAGCCTTTATCCCACTGTGCGTGAGGCAGCCATCCACGAAAATTTTGTGCTGCTTCGCCATCTCTGCGGGAATCTTTTTGCCCACCGCCTTGCGAAATTTGTCCACCTCTCCCCAGTCGTATCCTGCGAGCTCGATAGCAGTGTAGAGGAGGTCGTCTTGGTAGACGAGAAGGCCATAGGTCTTGTCTAAAAATTTCTTCATCTTTGGGTGGTAGTACACCGTCTCACTACGACCATGCTTGCGCGCGACGTATTCGTCGATGGTCTGCATTGGCCCAGGGCGATAGAGTGCGACCATGGCGTTGATGTCGTGAATGCGGCTTGGTTTGAGCTCCATGAGGGCCTTAGTCATTCCCGAGCCATTCAACTGAAAGAGCCCGATAGTTTCACCGCGCGCGAGCATCATAAATGTTTTTCTGTCGTCGAAGGGAATCTTTTCGATGTTCACGTCTACGCCGTGGTGGAGCTTCACAAGTCGCACCGCCTCACCCAAAATAGCGAGGTTGCGAATACCGAGAAAGTCGAACTTTAGTAGCCCAGCGTCTTCGACCGAGTACATGTCGTACTGGGTGATGACTTTTCCGCCCTTCGGGTCGTATTGCGTGGGTACAAAGTCAATGAGTGGGGTGGGGGAGATGACGACCCCCGCCGCATGCACAGAGACGTGCCGCACACAGCCCTCGAGCTTTTGTGCGAGGTCTATTATTTCGCGCGACTCCGTGTCTGTGCCGTAGAGTTTTTTAAGCTCGGGCTCAAGCTCCATTGCATGTGCGAGGGTCATGGGGAAGCCCTGTGCCCCGAGAGGTATCATTTTAGAAATTTTATCACCCACATCGTAGGGTTTGCCGAGTGCCCGCGCCACGTCGCGTACCGCTCCACGAGCCATCATGGTACCGAAGGTGCCTATCTGCGCCACTTTGTCCGCACCATATTTGCGCTTGGCGTATTCGAGCACTTCTTCGCGGCGGTTGTCGGCGAAGTCCATATCGATATCGGGGGCGGAGGGTCGAAATGGGTTTAAGAATCGCTCGAAAGGGAGCTGGAAATCGATGGGGTCGACGTTGGTAATGCCCGTGAGGTAGGTGACGAGGGAGCCTGCGGCCGAGCCACGCACGGTGGTGTAGATACCCGCCTCACGCGCAAAACGCAGGAGGTCTGCCACGACGAGGAAGTACGGTGAATAGCCTTTGTTTTTTATGACTTCGAGTTCATACTCAAAACGCTCCGTCAGTACTGGCGTCCGCTCCATCTCACGAAAAGCAATTCCCTCCTCTGCGAGTTTGCGCAGTTCGTCGTTGGCATTCCCCGTCTTAAAGTCAATGTGCGGGAAGACCCATGAGCCGAGCTCGAGCTGAATGTCGCACATGTCGGCGACCTTCATCGTGTTTGCGACCGCCTCAGGAATATCGCGGAAGTTTTCGAGTGCCTCTTCAGTCGAGA
>JAYTEB010000139.1:0-3525 GCA_043735605.1 Candidatus Lloydbacteria bacterium
GGTGACGGTCAAGCCATTCGGCCGCCATCGCATGGCGATCTCCAAAAGGAAGCACTGAGACGTCACGACCATTCGCCACTATCGGGGCAAACACCATGAACTCAGCACGACCGAGCTCCTCTTGAAGCAAAATGGCGCGTGCCGGATTGGACTTGCTGAATCGGCTAAATATGTCAAGGTAGTCCTCCCCTGTCTGCCCCCGAAAGAACATTTCCCCGTGCAAGAGTGAATTCGTCGGTACCGCAGAGTCGCGGATGGATTCGATAATGTGCGGGAAGCGCGCAGATGTATCCGCGATGCCGCGTGTGTAGAGGCGGACATGGCGCTTTGTACCCGTGACCGTCGCTAGACCGCAGTATCCGTCGCGCTTACGCGTCGCTACAAGGCGCCCACATGCTTCGAGCTCGCAGATGCGCTCATCGGAAACGGTCGTCTGTGGTTTTGCCACCACGAAGTTTTTATCGAGCGGATTGAGCGAAAAAAGTACTGTTTTGGTATGCAAAAGAACTGCTCCTCAATTATCAAGTTAGTCGGAAATTCCACGTCAACCCTAACACATGTTCTGTTTTTCGTCAAAAAAACGCCCGACAAATATCGGGCGTGCTCACTAATACTCAATCAATCCCAGATGCATTGCGAGTGCGCGTGGGTCGAGTTTTCTTCCGCGAAACTCTTCAAAACTCTCAGCCATCGGGCGCGATGAACCAGGGACAATAATCGAGTCGAGATAGCTCATTCCCACTGTGCGCGAAAAAATGTCTCCCGCTTCCTTGAATACCGAGAATGCATCAGCAGAAAGGCCGAGTGCCCACATATAGCTGAAGTAGCCTGCACTATATCCACCACTGAAAATGTGCGTAAACGCATTCGGAAAACGGTTATTGGGATGCAGGGGGCGCACGTCTATCTCTTTGGACATCTTCCACCAGAGCGCCAAAGGATCACTTGGAGTAGCCGGATCATAGTACGAATACAGTTGCCAGTCATAAAGGCTGAATAATGCCTGCCGCAAAGCTGAAAGACCGGTATTGAAGTTTCTCGCTGCCAACATGCGGTCGATGAGCTCTTTTGGTATTGGCTCACCACCACCCTTTCTGGCAGTCATCAACGCGAGGGCCTCAGGTTCCCATGTCCAGTTCTCCATAAACTGACTCGGAAGCTCAACTGTATCCCATTCAACGTGCTCCATGGAGAGGTCGTGCAAGCTGCTTCCGCCCGCGACATGGTGGAGTGTGTGTCCAAATTCATGGAACAGCGTCTCCACTTGATCATGCGTAAGATACGCATCACCACCATCGGCTGAACGACTGGCGTTGCAGTTAAGATACGCGACAGGAACGATCATGCCCTCCTTGGTTTCTCGTGATGCCAAAAGTACGTCCATCCATGCACCACTGCGCTTTCCCTCTCGTGCATACATGTCGGCATAGAACGCGCCACGAAGCACACCCTCGGCGTCATGTACTTCGTAAAAGCGCACTTCGGAATGCCATGCAACTACGTCAGTGCGCAACACAAGGGTGAGGTCAAAGAGTTTTTTCAAGGTATACGAGAGTCCTTCCATCACCTTCGTAAACGGAAAGTATTGCCGGATAAGCTCGCTGTCTATGTCATACAGCTCTTTGCGCATGCGTTCCTCGACAAAGGCCATATCCCAAGCCTCGAGGCTATCGATCCGTAGCTCCTTTGGAAGGTTTTCTTTCGCAAACTTACTCATCGCCTCAAACTCAGCGATCGCTTTGGGTCGGGCGAGATTGGCCAAGTCGAGGAGAAATGTGCGCACACCAGAAACGCCGACCGAGAGAGCCATTTTCTTTGCGAGCGATACCTCTGCGTATGTCGCGTACCCCAAGCACTGTGCGCTTTTGTGCGCATTCAAAACGATGGCTTTTGATACGGGCGCATTGTCCCACTTGCCGTCCGGCGAAGAGAATTCTGAAGCGACGGTAACCCATGCTCCTGCGATTTCCTTACGCAGTGCGCGGTCTTCGGCGTAGGTCATAATCGCGACGGCGTCGGGCTGCTGAAGTGTAATGAGGTATCCCTCTTTACCCTTCTCCTTCTGTGCGTTCTGCATGCGCAGAAGGTCGTCCTCCGGTACACCAAAAAGTCGCGATGCATCGGGGAGCACTAAGGACCATGCATCCGTAGCGTCCTGATCATTGTTTGAAAACTTTGTCGCAAGGCCAGTACCCTCTTCATTTAGTTGCTTAAGTAGCAACTTTTTCTCTGGTGAGAGCGACACGCCGGCAAGCTCAAAATCTTTCACCGTCCGACGAATGAGATACTGCTCATTCTTGTTGAGCGTCGCAAAGCGCGCGCCGTCACAAAGACGTTTGTACGCACCATAGAGACCCTCGTGAAACGCGAGATCAGTACCGTAATTGGTCCCAAGGTCTGCAACTTGCTTTTCAATCTCCTGAATTCCTGGGTACGATTTCAACATCGTCGCCTTCAAGTGCCTCACGGGTCCGGCAACCGAGCCAATCGCTGCATCGAGTTCTTCGAATGGGGTAACAATGTCTCTGAAGGTCGGTTCTGGGATTGTGGCGATATCGTCTGCGAGCTTCCGCCCGCGTGCGAAAAGAAGTTCCAATTCTGGTATAACGGTCGCGAGATCAAATGTATCCCACGCGGGTAAGGCGAGAACACGTTTTTGACCAGAGGGCAGGGTCGTCGGGGTGTGAGTAAATTTCATCATATTCCTTTTGCAAAATGACAACGGACAAATCTTAGTCCGAGGACATACTCGCACGTGGGCAAGGTGGGGTCAAGGGTCTCGGCTCAAGCTTGCTCGCCCCCCACTATTTCGCGCCCCTTCACGATCTGGGGGTAAATCTCAAGTAACGCAAAGAAAAATGCGAGCACTATTGGGCCTGCGAGAAATCCTACTGGGCCAAAATATGCAAGACCACCAAAAACAGAAAGGAGGATGAGTAGGGGGTGTACGTCGATGCCTTTTTTCATCATATAGGGTTGCAAGACGTTATCGACTAACCCCACACACACAAGCCCCCAGATGATGAGCCCCACACCTGCACCCACGTGCCCCGTGAGCAGGAGCCATGCGCCAGCGGGCATGGTAATGAGACCAGTGCCAAGCAGCGGGATGAGCGCAGCGATAGTCGCGATGACCCCCCAGAGGATGGGATTCGGAATACCAAACAACGTAAACCCAATACCCACCATAAGCCCTTGCACTACCGCAGTGGTGAGGGCACCCTTTACCACCGAAGAGATCGCGAGTTCGATTTTTGCGATAATACTCTTGTCGTAACTGTCTGCGAGTGGACTCCACTTTATGGCGAACTCACGCAATTTCCCCCCGTCGCGATAGAGGAAAAACATTGCAACAATGACGAGAAATATTTGGAAAATAAAAGAGAGAATTCCCGAAAAGAAGGTGTTGAGGTGGGAGGCCATCCAGCGTAGCGCAGTTTCCAAATAGACATACACATTTGCGTTCAATGCAAATGAGGGAACAAAGCCTTGCACAAAGTCTTCGATCACCTTACTGATACGATC
>JAYTEB010000140.1:0-8798 GCA_043735605.1 Candidatus Lloydbacteria bacterium
GTCGCGAACACTTTGATTTTTATGAGCGAAGCGAAATAAAAAGCTTAGTGATTTGCGACCGAGTCCCTGACCCTCAGCTAATTTGAGCTAGGTCAAAGATAACTAGTTGATATAGTTTTAAGTTAAATTCAATGATGAATATTTTAAATAATCCTTGGGTAATAGGAGTAGGTGTCACGGTTATTGGGGGTTTAATTCTCTATTATATTTTTGGTATTGGAAAAACAAAAAAAGTTGAACATAATGGTGGACATGGTGGTAGTGCCAAAGCAACCGGTCAGAACAGTTCTGCCATTGGAGGAAAAGGTGGAGGTGGGGGTCCTGGTGGCAAGGGTGGCCATGGCGGTAGTGCAGAAACTTTTGGTGATAATTCTTTTGCAATGGGTGGAGAAGGAGGAGAAGCGGGACAATTGGATCGAGGAGGAAAAGGAGGTCGTGGACCACTTCACGCTCTAATGGAAGACTATCCAGATAAAGCCAAGGAGATTTTTAGTACATTTGGTATTACTGAAGAAATGGCAAATAGAATTGGTAAAGGTGGAGATGGCGCCAATCCTTCAGAAAACGGGGATAAGTACAGTTGATCAGCAAACCGTGTGTCCTAACGTTTCTGAAATAGCCAAAAGGTGTACAGCTCCCGTGAGGAGGAGAGTGCTTAGGATTTTGACAGCATTTGTGTCAAAATACTTAGTAACTCGTGACCGAGTCCCACTCCCGCAGCAAAATTAAATCAACAAAATGACCAACGATGAAATTAATAAAAAATACTGGTCAAGTATTGAGCCGAAGAAAATAATGGCAGGTCTTAGTTATCCTGGCGCAGAAGTATTTGACCATCTGACGCCGGGGGCACGTATTTTAGATGTTGGTTGTGGTCCTGGAATGATTTCGGAATACATGCATGGTAAGGGTTATGTTGTGACGGGCATTGATATCAATCAACGTGTAATCGAGGAAAACAAAGCACAAACCAACGGAATAACCTACCTTGTTGCTGATATTTCAGAAAAACTTCCTTTTCCTGAAAGTTCTTTTGATGCCGTTATTGTTTCTTACGTATTCGTGAGTATTATTGAACAGAAAAAGCGAATGACTGCTGTTGGGGAAGTTGCACGGATTTTAAAGAGTGGCGGTTACCTTTGGATATGCGAGGCGACGGAGTCTGCTGACTATAAAGATCGTTATAGGTTAGGAAAAGAGAGGACGGGGGAAGATAATGTTGCGCTTTCTTTTGCTGACACGGGGGAAGTCAAAAGGGTTATCCGGCACTATAAAGAATCTGACCTTGATGCTATGTTCTTCGATTTTTCTAAGATCGCAGTGTCTCGCATCACTGTGAAATCCCCAAGTTCTGGTATGAATGTTGAAAGTCTTAGAATCGTATATCAAAAGAGTTGATCCAAACTAAAGATACCCAGTATCCGTCATTAAGCTATTCTTGATTAAAGTTCCAACGTCGTCCCAGGCGGCCAGTTTGAGGAGCCGTGCGACGCAAACTGCGGGAGGAAGTGCACTGCTGCACTTCCGGCAGGGACTCGAAAAGCTTTGCGATGTGTGCGAAGAATTCCTATTCTGAAGACACCGCAAAGCTTTTCGAGTCCCCGACCCGCAGCAATTGACAGAATATCACTAGTATGGTATCTTTTGCTTGGACAGTTAAACCACAAGGAGTCAGGCGAATGCTTTTCCTAACAGTGAACGATGGCCCGTGCAATTGCCCCTGTCACAACCACGCGGGAACGACGCACATAATGGCATGTTGTGCATATTCCGGTGTGTCACGCACCGATGCTGATGCGCGTGCTCACGCGTTGCGAGCGCACTGCGGTGAAGACAAGACGGACAAACCACCTAAGTATTCAATTGGGCAACGAGTAAGAGTAAACGGTTGGGTCAGTCACGACTTCGGTGTCATTGTTGAAATCAAGCGCACCTACCACAGTCGTGGTGAAGCGTGGGTGTGGGGCTATCAAGTGACATACGAAAACAAGGGTCCAGGATTAACTTTTGATTTCGTCCCGCAGGGCTACTTGAGCGATTCGTGATTTCATTTAGGATTCCCAACCAGAACTTGGGTAGAACCGCCAGGAGGCGGTTTTTGTTTGGATAAAAGTTCCAACGTCGTCCCAGACCCCCAGCTAAGGCGTTTTCAACTTTCTTTTCCCAGTTTTTTATGTCTATTAATGATGTGGAATTTTTGATATATTTTATGCATGAAAAATGCATACATTAACTTGCCAATTAGAAATGTCACTGATACTGATAAGTTTTTTGCATCTCTCGGGATGGAGAAGAATAAACAATTCAGTAGTGAAGATACTACGAATGCAAAAATTAACGAAAACACTTTTGTTATGTTGCTCGAGGACAAGCGATTCGCAACTTTTGTTGGAGGTAATCCAGAGATGATTAACAACAACCTCACAATCGCACTCCAATTTGATTCAAAGAAGGAGGTCGATTCTATTTTCGAAAAAGCAATTAAGTCTGGTGCGGTAGATGTAACGAAAGATAGCCCAGAATCAGAAGCATTTATGTATGGGAAGGCATTCCGCGATATCAATGGTCATATTTGGGAATTGTTTGCATTTATAGGCGAAATGCCCGTAGCATAAAACTGAGACAGTTCATGATGAAATATGATTACACGGTGCCTGACACCGTTTTCACCTTTTCCTGTAACGGTTAGCCTTGACAGAGTTTTATTTTTAGAGCACACTGTCCATAGTTCTTTGATACGTGCGTGGGTGGTCATAGTGACAAGAGACTGAACATTTCGGTACTTTCTCGCTGTGACCACTTCGGTCAAGCTCCGGCTTCGGGTAGAGCAATTTTTTTGGCGAATAGCCAAGAGAGGTTTTCAAATGAGCACGATCACTGGTTTCGATGACAAATCAAACGGATGGAATAAGGCTGTGGTGCAGAAAATTGGAGGAGTTGCACGTGCAGACGCGCTTCTCCGTAACGAACTCATCGTCACCGCAAAGGGAGTTGCCCCGGTTGACACCATCATCCGCATCACGCGCCCCGTCCGTCCCAACTACCCAAACTGGGTGAAGAAGGTGATGCATCCCGAGCTAGAAGACGTGGGGCTCGGCGAGTATGACCTCGCCTCCATCGACCCGTGGCTCCATGACGGACAGAAGAGTGGTGGCCGTACCACAGGAAACCGCATCTACGAAGACTTCAGGCGAAACGACAGCTTGAAAACCTGTCTCGGTCTCCGTGATGGCGAGGAAATCCAAAAGAAGGGCATCGCCGTTTTCCGCCAATTCTTCGGCGGGACAGCCGTGTTACTCTGGAAGTCGATCGTCCGACACTCGGACGGCCACCGCGTCGTCCCATATCTCTGCGCGGATTGTGGCGAGGTGGTGGTGCACTGGCGCTGGCTCGACAGCGACTGGCTCGGCAACTTCCACGCGGCGCGTTTCGCAAGTTAGTACTTAGGCCCTTGGTCACTCTGGTCTTTTAGACCCTTTGGGCTTCGTCCTCTCGCTTTGAAAAAAGCAACGTTCGGTCTCGTGCAGCAATGTACGAGGCCGTTTTTTTATGCATAAATTGCAAATGGAAGTAGGTGAATATGCGGGAGACTACGGTTTCTCGCTACCGAACCCAGTATCCATCCATCGAGCATGTCCACGACTACGGTTTCGGGTAGAGTGGTGTATGCGGACACTTCAATATAAAGGCAGATACTCGGTATAGGATGCTAGGGTATTATGATGCCGAATACGATACGGCCCTGAGGCCATTCGAGGGGTAGTGTAAATTGTGTCAGGCACCGTTGATGAACGTTTTGCATGGTTAATCCGTTTTGCTGTAACCACAGAAGCAGAAAAGCAAGTTTCAGAATTACTCTTTAAAAAAGCAGCAGAAGTATTGAAAGAAGCTGGGCACGCCCAAGTTTTGGTCTACGGTCCGAACTCTGATGGTAAATTCAAAGAACGATATAAAGACCTAGGTTTTACTTTGGGGGAGTCATATACTGCCCACTGGATACTTCTTGATTAAGGTTCCAACTTCGTCCCACACTCGCAGTTGATGGATTTATATAAAAAGCCACATGAATGATCATGCGGCGCTGTGAACGAGCTACGACTCTCGTTGGGTCAAGTTTCCACAGAAACAGAAACAGACGTGGCAACTTTCGCAGTGCGGACTTCACCCGCAGAGAAATCTTTTCGTTGGCCGTACTTTGGGTTCACTAGCGCTTCAATAGCCCTCTCCCACTCAGCCTTATCCGTGAACGCCTCGTAATGCGCGACTGGGTCATCGGAAGCTGGATAACCATGGCCGGGGTTGGTTCGCGACCGCTCGTCGCCAGGTGTGTGAACGGTTGAAAAAGTCAGAATCATCCAATGGTGACCCTTTGGCACATCGCCAAATGAGCAAACTATTTTTCCCATGTCAGTAACTCCTCTGCGGTAGATTGTTTAGTCCAAATAAACACTACACTTGTATTCGCGGTCTGTCAATGCCCCGTAAGCTATATTCAACTACGAAGTGCAACATGTAGCGCACCCCAAATCTTGCGCGCCACCGTACTCTGCCCCAACTGTGCAATTTTCCCTTCTGCTATACTGCATTTATGAGTGACTCCACGTCAGTAAAAAGTGTGCAATCGAAGGTGATTTTTCATGTTGATGGAGATGCCTTTTTCGTGGGTGTCGAGATTGCCAAAAACCCAAAATTAAAAGGGCTTCCTGTCGTCACGGGGCAGGAGCGCGGGATTGCCACCGCACTTTCTTATGAAGCAAAAGCACTTGGGGTAACTCGGGGAATGCCGGTATTTCAAATTAAGAAAAAATTCCCTAGTGTAATCATTCTCCCTGGAGATTATCAGTCCTACGCCCAATACTCAGAGAAGATGTTTGAAATTGTGGGAAGGTATGCGTATGGCGTGGAGGAGTACAGTATTGATGAGTGCTTTGCTGACTTCACGGGGCTCGACTGCACGCTCCAAATGACCTATCGACAAATCGCAGAAAAAATCAAAAAAGAGATTAGTGAGGAGTTGGGAATATCTGTATCGATCGGGCTGGCGCCAACAAAAGTACTAGCAAAAGTCGCATCCAGCTCTATAAAGCCCAATGGCCTCACCATCATTGATAGCAGTAGTGCGAAAGAATTTCTCTCCAAAGTTCCCATTCACAAGGTGTGGGGGATTGGCGCCAAAACCAGTGCGATTATGGTGCGAAAAGGAGTGCATACCGCGCGTGACTTGAGCACAAAAGAGCGAGAGTGGGTAAGGCAGAATTTCCCAAAACCTTACGAGGTGATCTGGGCAGAGCTAAATTGTATACCCATGCTCGAGGTCGACGCGGTGAAGAAAAGCAGCTATGCGTCCATACAAAAGACCCGCACATTCCATCCGATAACTAACGACAAGATTTTTCTCTGGGGACAGCTTTCAAAACACATTGAAGATGCGTGTGCAAAAGCTCGACACTATAATCTGGTACCTAAAAAGTTCTCGATATTCCTGAAAACTCAAAATTTTATCAATGTAAGCAGGACCGCGACGCTTCTGGTGCCCTCTCACTCGCCAGAGGTTATAAATTCCTTTGCATATAAGCAGTTTGAGGATATGCACGCAGCGGGCGTGCTCTATCGCACTGCGGGAGTCACACTCGCTGATCTTTTTCTCAGCAACAGCGCACAAAAAGATTTATTTGCTGACTCCCATGAGGAAGAAAAGTTTGATGCGATTCATAAACAAATAGACATGCTTGAAGAAAAGTTTGGCAAACGTATGGTTTATCTTGCTTCTGCGCAGCAGGCACGTAAACACAAAACACTCGGAACCGACTACGACGGTGTTGGGCGTGATTTGCTTTTCCTGTAATAAAATTATCACAACGGCCTGATGGCGCTATTCTCCTCTGTCGTATAGACTGAAAATATGAAAAAAATCATCTTTGTGTCTCTTTTGGTTATTGCACTCGGCTATACGCAAACTGCTATGGCAGCGACGGATTATTTACTCAAGATTGATGGAGTTGAGGGGGAGAGCTCAAAGTCCACGGGGGCGCAACTTGTTACGGGGACCGCGGAGGAGAAAGCCGTGGCATGCACTATGGACGCAAAAATGTGTCCTGATGGCAGTTATGTGGGTCGCACGGCACCCAACTGCGCATTTGCACCATGCCCCGTAGAGTCGTCGGTGAAGATTGTTCCACCGCCAGCACCAAAACCGGCCCCTACTCCAACCGGTGATCCAGATTTTGATTTAATCAAAGTCGCGCCTTCGCCCGTAAGTCCAATATATAAGGAAACTAGCGCGCAGGGGGAAAATCCGATATATGAAAATGACAAGAAGGTAGTTTCTCCAAGTAATCCAAATAGTCCGAAAAGCGTTGATATAAAAGACCATGACGACGATGGAGACAATGTACCGTCGAAGACAGAAGACGTGGATATGCATATGTCCGTGAGCTCGGTCGTCGTGCGAGGCTGGGATCCAAAGAAGAAGGAGGAATTTATGAGTGAACAAAAGGAGGCTTCCGAGGTGCGCTCGGGGCAGGAGCTCGAGCATTTTGCACAAGGCGTCTTGCTTGCAGATGAAAAAATCATCGATGTGCAATTTAACCCAAAGGAACTCTCCGTCTCCTACGAAGCAGAGGGGAAGTTACTCTGGTTTATTCCCGTTTCATACACTGAGCGATTGATAGCACGTGGAGATGAGGGCGGAGAGGTGACGTTTGCGACGAAGAAGCCTTGGTGGGGGTTTCTCGTGGGCACCAATAATGAAGGTGAAGAGGTGGCGGCAGAAGCTGCAAAGAAGCACAAGGAGACGATAGAGATATCCTCATGGAGCTTTGGCGCAAGTAATCATGCGATGCTCCTAGGTACGATAAGTAACGTACTCAAAACAAAGCATGATACGGCAAAAAATTCCGTTGGAAATATTCGCTGATCATAATTTATATATGGATATAAATTTTACACTGGTTGGCATTGCGGCAATCGCACAGTTTATTCTCGGGGCACTCTGGTATTCACCGCTGATGTTTGGCAAATGGTGGATGGAAATCATGGAGGTCACCACCATCCCTAAAGAGGAAATGCAAAGAATGCAAAAAGCGATGGCGCCGTTCTACGGGCTACAACTTATCCTGACCATACTCTTCACTCTCGTGCTCGCAATGTTTATTCACTATCTGCAAATGGCGAACGTGGGCTTCCATGCATATGGCGTCGCGGGGTGGATATGGCTCGGCTTCATCGTGCCCACACAAGTCGCAGGAGTCGTTTGGGCAAACACAAAGCGAAAGTTTTGGATCAAGCAGATTTTCGTCATGACGAGCTATCAGCTGGTGGGGCTCATGCTGGCGGCATTCGTGTTGTCGATGTAGCACTTGCGCACGGATGATGGGGCACCCATTTTTTTGTCGTATGGAAAAGTGTTTTACTTTTCCTCGATATGCGGTATAATGGTAGATAATATGGTCATACTTATCGCATTTGCCACTTTTGTGTCGACACTTTTGGGTGGACTTTTTGCGCTACGTTTTAAAGATAAGCTCCATTTGGTACTCGGTTTTAGTGCGGGGGCGGTCATCAGTGTCGCATTCTTTGACCTGATGCCAGAGGCCATCGAGCTTGCACAAGGTGTCTACGAGCCTGGGGTAGTTTTGCAGTTTACCGCGGTGGGGTTCCTCGCGTACCTCATACTTGACCGTCTCGTTTTTTTTCATGCACACCACAGCGACGGGGAGCATGAGCATCAAGCAGATGTATCACACCAGAGCCGAGGCGTGCTCGGTGCGGGTGCGCTCGCGTTGCATAGCTTCCTCGATGGTGTCGCTATTGGCCTCGCATTCCAGGTCTCTGCGGGAGTGGGTGCGGTCGTCGCCGTCGCCGTGTTGGTGCATGACTTTTCTGACGGGATAAATACCGTCAATATGATATTGAAAAATGCGGGGGATAAAAAAGTCGCCCTCAAGTGGCTCACCATTGTCGCACTCGCCCCTATACTGGGTGCCTTCTCCACGATATTTTTCACACTTCCACAAAGTTTGCTCGCCGTCATCCTGAGCGTATTCGCCGGATTCTTTTTGTATATTGGCGCGACAGACCTCATCCCTGAGAGCCACCACGCGCACCCAAAACTCATTACCACGGTAATGACGCTCCTTGGTGCGCTCACCCTATATGGTGCGATAGGCATCGTCGGGGTATAGGGGTCAGGACGTCTGCTACTTCTCACACTTTCTCTTTCCTCATGAGTGTCATATACTGTGCAGGTGTACAGTATGATTTTCAAAAAAATGTGGGTCATCATTGCGGTCCTCATCCTCAGTGTTTTTGTGGGAGTGATGGCCATCCACTCTTTTGTGCCCCATCATCACGACTCTTCACCCTTCGAGTCACGCTCTGTTCTCTCCACGCATACGGGTGTCGCTGAGCGGGGATTCTCGGCGCCAATAGTCCCCATACTATTTTTCGTATCCATTGCAGCGTCTTTTGTAGTTTTCCGTTTTCGTCACGCACTGCTACAGCGTGGGATACAAGACGTGGACATCCCGGCATTTCTTGCATTACGTGTCGCATTTCGTGGTGGGCTCCTAAATACAAAATCATACTTGCGCGAATAACATCTCTATGTTATTTAACAACTAGTTATTTTCTATGTTCAAAAAAATATGTGCGAGTGTCGTTGCTGCGTCATTTCTCGTCGCGCCATTTGCCGCCAGTGCACACGAAAGACAGCTTATCACTATCGGGGGCATCGACTACCTCTTTGTCGTCGGATCCCTCGGTGAGCCCATCGTCGTGGATGACAAGACGGGGTTGGA
>JAYTEB010000141.1:0-8782 GCA_043735605.1 Candidatus Lloydbacteria bacterium
TGACTCTGCAGTATGCACACGTGGCGGGTAACGCAAGCGAAGAAAACAAAAAGAAGCATCTCATAGAAGCAAGCTTTCTAGCTACAGAGCGCGCGGGAATAGTAAAAATTAAGAATGAAAAAGAGAAAACTGTTGAGCAGATCGAGATGGTCAACTACGCCGTTGAGCAAATAAATATAATACGGAAAAGTTATGGGCTCGATGAATTTTATATTGCACCAGAGCAGGTACGATTCATTGCTGACCAATTCCTCTACAATGCCACAGCGGGAAAGTTTTTTGTACACAAACAGGAGGTAGTACTCGGTGAGGATGACTCTGCCCCGGTGACGCTTAACAAGGTTTTGCATGAGCTTATACACTTTGGTGGGTACACCTCTGTGCAGCTTGATGCTGACCCCGTTAGCGGAGGTTTATCGGTGTCTGATTATCGTTTTGGGCTCGCCGTGCGCAGTCGCGTAAAAGGTACAGAGGAGCGTGCCCCAATCTATTTGAATGGATTGAGTGAGGCAGTCACAGAGGAGCTCGCCAATCGCATGCGCACCATGATACCTGACGAGCATCATGTATTTGGAAAAATGTTGATAGAGAATGATGCATTAAGAGAAAAATTCATTTCACTTAAGCGTGTAGCTTATGAAAAAAGAAATTTCCGTGACCATTGGACTATCCCGTGCCTTAATGAGAAGGGGGAGTTGGTTTTAGGAACTGCGTATACAAGAGAGAGGTTGGTATTGTTTGCATTATTTCAAAAAATCTACGATCACACCGAGAGAAAGAACACAATGACGCTTGAGGAAGCCGAGGAAGAACTTTTTGAAATGCTCACTAAGGCATATTTCACAGGCAACGTCCTTCCGTTTGGGCGACTATTTAATGACACATTCGGCCGTGGGCAGTTTCGTGAGTTTGGGCATCTACAAACTGTCGAAGAGCAAAAGGCGTTCATCGACGCACTCTAATATGGAGAAGTAGTCCTAAGGGAGATGCAGGGGCACTGAAACGTTACGGAATATTTGACAAAATACATGGTTCAGCGTATTCTTTTTCAGAGCTTTTCAGTTTTTCTGGGAGATATCAAATGCTAACTACTGCCGAGTTTTTTGTCCGGCCGGTCGAAGATGCTTACGAACGGCATGAGCCACGAGAGGTGCTCGCGTTATTAAAACAAATGGATGCCCTGTCACAAGCGCAGGCGGCGCACCTTGATGTGTGCTTCCTTCACTGGGTATTTCAGGTGCTTAGGCGCAAAGAGGACCGTGAGGGCATCCTAGAAGCGCAGTCACTGTTGGAGCTGGCCACAGCCCTTTGTGGGGAAAAAGATCAAAAAAGCCATTTCTGTGTTCGCTGGGAAGCTTTCAATGATTTACTCGAAAGCCAGAGGAGAACACAGGCTAGTGGTGAGTATAGCTCATTTGAATCACTCACGGAGTATCAGAAGAAAATACTTGCGGTAGTGCCTTTAGTTGGGGGAACGACACAGCTCCAACTGGCCACCACAATGCAATGGTCACCGTTGCACACTACGCACATGCTAAGCGCCCTTGAATCAAGAGGAATGATCACAAGGAAAAAAGTAGGAGATGACTATTTGATAGAATTGCCCAAATAAAACACGGCAAACGAACCCCAACCATGTAGGGTTTTTTTATTTTCGAGTCGAGTTGTTCGTGCCATTTGAAATGGTTTGTTCTATAATAGAGTGAGCATGGAACATCAAGGGCAACCGGGGGGACAATTTGAGCTACCAAAATTTTCTTCACCTGAGGAGGAGTTAAAATATTTGCGCGAGCGGGTGGCACATAAGGAGCAGCAAATGTGGCAAGAAAACATTCCCGAAGCAACTGAGGCTATTATTTCCAACCAAGTCATCGCATATGGTGCATCTGTGCCAGAGGCAAGGCTCGCAGAACATATGATCCTCGAGAACCCGCAGTTCGAGGCGGCAGTGGAGCATTTGAGCTCACTCCCTCATCGCGAGAAGGTGCGCGAGCTTTATCGCCTGCTTGCGGAGAAGGGAGTACTCAATGCAGTGAAGGTGGCACAGGCGCAGCACAACCCGCATATCGAGGAGGACTTTCACCGCGTGCTCGTGGAGTATGTGAAAAGCGGCGCGCAGGTCCCTGGGCTCGACCGTGAGCGCGAGCTCGCAAAGGGGCTGCGCATGAGCGTATACGAAGTCACACTCCCTTTCGCTGGAGCACAAGAGGGCGCACAAAATATTTCGTACAAAGAAGTCGTCAGCGCAATGGAACGCTTCTATATCGGCATGATTCCTCGCGGTGGCGCATCGGCCCTGCAGTATGGCCCCATCGCGCTCGAGCTTGCACTCTCGAATTTTTCAAACGACATCGTTTTTTACATCACGGTGCAAGAGCACATGAAAGACCTTTTCGTGAAGCAACTCCTCGGTGCCTTTCCCTCGGCCAAGATAGAAGAAAGCCCCGAAGATTTTAATATTTTTAACGAATTCGGTGTTGCCACAGCTTCCTACGCTACCGCATCAGACAAGTTTGTATACCCAATAAATCTGATGGATGAAAGCGCGCAAGACCCGTTCGGAATCATCCTGAACTCATTTACGAGCATCGCGCGCGAAGGGGAGGGTGCGGCAATACAGCTCATATTGTATCCTGACACGGATAACCTCTCTGGCAAAATCACCCACGCCATTGGCCAAATTCGGCAAGGTGTTCCCGCGAGTAGCGCGACAAACATCCCACTTGGGGCGACGGGGGCTATCGCCAAAACATTCACCGAATTTTTCCGTACACAAATTAAAGATCAGAAAAAAGACGAAAAATTGGATGGAAGAGCGCAGGAGCAGGGATCGCAGGCTGCTGCACTCATGGAAGAGAAGTTGAAGTCACCCATCATTCGTACAAACTTGCGCGTGGTCGTCTCCTCGACGACGCGTGAGCGCGCGGATGCCATTCGCACCTCTATCGAGGCTGCCTTTAGCCAGTTCAACCGACCGCAGGGTGGTGGAATAAAATTTATTAAAGTCGAGAAAGATAAACTCGAGCAGCTGATCCATCGATTTACCTATCGTGAAGCAACGAACGACGAGGTGCTTGTGCTCAACACACGAGAGCTCGGCACGATATATCACTTGCCAATGATGCTCACACAAAAGGACGCCCCACAACTCAAAACAGTGAAGGCATCGTCCGCCCCCGCCCCCGCCGACCTACCGAGCGAAGGTACGCTACTGGGTATGAACAACTACCGCGGCACCTCGCGAGACGTGCGCCTCACCAAGCCCGACCGCCTCCGCCACCTCTACACGATAGGACAGACGGGTACTGGTAAGTCCATTTTTCTCCAAAACCTTATCATGCAGGATATTCTTGCGGGCA
The DNA here is from genome assembly GCA_043735605.1 of Candidatus Lloydbacteria bacterium. Taxonomy (GTDB): domain Bacteria; phylum Patescibacteriota; class Minisyncoccia; order Phycocordibacterales; family UBA6899; genus MHLP01. The sequence continues at coordinate 3,360 of JAYTEB010000141.1, forward strand.
ACGGCGTGTGCTTCATCGACCCGCATGGGTCTGACGTGCAAGCGATACTCGCCGCCATCCCCCCCGAGCGTATCGACGACGTGATCTACTTTGACCCCTCACATGCTGCCCGCCCATTTGCGCTCAACATGCTCGAGTACGACGTAAACCACCCCGAGCAAAAGATATTTGTGGTCAACGAAATGCTCGCTATATTTAAAAAGCTCTACTCCTCGAGCCCTGAGTCGATGGGCCCAGCATTCGAGCAATACTTCCGCAATGCCACCATGCTCGTGATGGAAGACCCCGAGAGCGGCAACACGCTCCTCGAGATTCCCCGCGTTCTCGCCGACCCCGCATTTCGCAACATGAAACTTTCGCGATGTAAGAACCCCATAGTGGTGCAGTTTTGGCGCGACATTGCCACCAAGACGTCGGGGGAGTCAGGTCTCCAAAATATGATTCCCTATATTACGAACAAGTTTGACGTGTTCATTTCCAACGATGTGATGCGCCCCATCATCGCGCAAGAAAAGTCCTCATTCAACTTCCGTGACATTATGGACAATAAAAAGATTCTCCTCGTGAACCTTTCAAAGGGAAAGCTGGGCGAAATGAATGCCAACTTAATTGGCCTCATTATCATCGGAAAGTTTTTGATGGCGGCAATGTCCCGTGTCGACTCGTTTGGTACGAAGCTCCCCGACTTCTATCTCTACGTCGATGAGTTTCAAAACGTGGCGACGCCGTCCATCTCCGCTATCCTTTCGGAGGCGCGCAAATATGGCCTTTCACTCAACCTCGCACACCAGTTCATCGGCCAGCTTCCCGAGGACATCAAAGACGCCGTCTTTGGCAACGTGGGCAATATGATGGTTTTCCGCGTGGGGGCCGAGGATGCACAGTTTTTGGAATCCCAGTTTGCGCCTATCTTCAAAGCGTCGGACATCATGAAGATCGAAAACTATAATGCATATGCGAAAATCCTCATCAACGGCAAGCCCGTCTCGCCATTCAACCTCAAGATGACCCCGCCACCAGAGGGGCACCCTGAGATACTCGAGCAACTAAAGAACCTCTCATACCTTAAATATGGACGTGATAGAAAGACGGTCGACGATGCTATTTTGCAGCGCTATATGTCTGCGCAGCAGCCAGCCGCACCCACAACTCCAATGCCACGACCTCTGCAGCGCCCTCCCACAGAGCCACTCGTTGCAGCACCCTCGCCTCTCCCAGTCGCGACCCCACCCCCACCACCCGCGTTTCCACCCGCACAGCCATTTGCACAGGCTTTTGCTGCTGCACAGCCACCCACCACACCCGCAGAAACGGCTAGCCCACTGCCTTAATCCCCGTTTTTTGGTACAATAAGTTAATGTATGACGTGGGGAGAAAAACTTTGACAAAGTACTATTTTTTTGATATAATAAATTCATGAGCAGAACACCAGAAAACGACGAGGTGCAAGGAGAAGTGGGGGAAGTACCCACAGCGATAGACGAGCTACGGCGGAAGCGGGAGTGGGAGGCACAAAACAACACCGTGGTAAGCATGGAGGACTTTCGGGAGATTGAATACATGGACGCGCACCTGCCAGCCACGCGAGCGAGCGAGACTCCCACTTCGCACGAGCCCCCTGCGGCAATTTTGGACGTTGCCGAAGATTTGCCCCCAGCCATAGCACACGAGTCTGCATTAGGTAGTGCAATAGAAGATGTACGCCGATCCTTCGGTGTTATCGTCGACATGGTGGAGCGCAGAAAGAGGGCAGAGTACGACTTGCGTGGCGACGGAGAGTGGAATGGCCTCGTGAAGGGCCTTAAAAACATTCGCGCACGCAAAAAAGATATTGACGCAGTTGACGAGGAGACACTCCTGCCCGATGCACTCGCGAAGCATCAAAGACTAAAATTGAAGCTGGAGCAAGACAGTACGAGCATGTCCGCGCGTGAATTTGATGCACAAAATTTTGTTGCGCATGCGGACCACGACATTGCCTCACGCATAGCACAGACACTCGCTCGCTTTTCCGCACTCCCCAAAGATCTTCAAGGTGCCATTATGCAGATGGACAAGAGCTACGAAGAGGAGGTGTTTAAAAAATATGACCTTAGTCCTGATGCTGCATCCCTCGTGAATATAGAGATGGCTAGGCGAAAGCGAGAGAAGCTCGCACGACTTGCGAGCGTTGCGGGAACACCGGCACTCGCAGACTATAGCCGCGAGGAAATAGAGACGGCGCTAAAGGAGCGTGGTATTCCTACAGAAAATATTGGTGACGGAATCATTGAGCTTGTGCGTGTGCACAAAGCAGAAGAAGCGATGAGGGTCGCCGAAGGAGTAGCAGCATATAATGCGCGCATGCATGCGAGTACTTCGTCCATTGAGCGTGCTCGCGCAGCACGCAGCGCAGGGGGCATCACCGCAACTGATGCGGAGGTTGCGGAGGAAGTGAGTGCAGTGCATGCCACGCCATCCACACCTGTGCCAGAAGACGAAGAACTCCCTCCGCTATCTGCTCTGCATGCGGTGGCGGTGGGTGGCGCACCCGTGCAACCTCTTTCTGGTGTCTACTATCAAGCTGTGGGGGATGAAGCCATCTATGACAAAAAGACCGGCTTGCGCGTAGACAACCCTGACACTGCTGCACAAGGAGGTGCGCCTCTGCACGATCGAGACACGAGTGACTATAATGGAGCACCTACTATTTTTCGTGCAGAGAATGGTTCGATTACTCGGGGTTCAAAGAGCAGTCCTGAGCTTCAGTTCGAACTTGCCGCATTGCAGAACATTATTGCCGCAAAACCAAAAAGGGAAGTATATGCCCCAGTGGATACCACGCCGAATCCCGCACTAAAGTCGGTCTACGCCCTTAATGAAGACGGGACTATGAAAAATGACGACGCACAAGCCGAAGAACTCCCTCCGCTATCTGCTCTGCATGCGGTGGCGGTGGGTGGCGCACCCGTGCAACCTCTTTCTGGTGTCTACTATCAAGCTATGGGTGACGAGGCCATCTACGACAAAAAGACCGGCTTGCGTGCGGACAACCCTGACACTGCAGGTGTGGTGGCACCCACGCAAGATCCAATTGACTATCGTGGAACACCCGCGCTCTTTCGTGCCGAGGGTGGACTGATCACTCGTGGCTCCACCACGGACCCCGAGTCTATGCTTGAGCATGCTGCGCTTGAAAAAATTCTTCGTGCAAAGCGAGAGAAAAAAGTGTATCCCAAAGTAGACACCACTCCAGACCCTTCATTGAAATCTTTCTATACCCTGAATGAAGACGGGACTATAAAAAATGACGACGCACAGGTGGAAGCAGGGGAAGTGGTTGCAGCAATGCCCTCCCCAGACGCCCCTGTCGGCGAGGCTGTTTCACAAGAAATGATCGACGGGTGGAGTGAGCAGGGGATAGTGATACCCAAGGGGGCTACTGCGGCGGAAGCAAACAAACTAATACGCGATGTTGGTGCGGCGCGCGGCATGGAGAGCATTAGCGCAGATGATGCTCGCATTGCAAAGGAAGTGGGTGCAGTGCATACCACCCCACCCACCCCCGTGCCAGAAGCAGAAGAACTCCCTCCGCTTTTGAGTGAAGAAGTCCCGACCATTACCACAACGGAGGATGGGACTACGTACAACAGCGCTCTCGATACACAGTGGGCAAATCGTGCTGTGGGCACCGAAGCCCCCGCATGGTCGCTCGTGGGTGACGAAAAAGAAAGTCCGACCGAAGCCCCCGCTACTTTACCCAAAGAGCGCATGGAGCTTGATGAGGTGGGCGAGCAGTGGGCGTCATTTATCACGCGTGAGTACGGGCTCGACGTTGCCGACAATAATGCTGCACCCCTTCCCACTCTGGCAGAAGTGGTAGCCAAAGGTGAGGAGCTCGAATCTCTCGCCATGCATGATCTCGATGTCGATCTGAGTGTGGTCGTAGAATCCGCACCTTCTCTTGATGAAGCAGAAGTGGCGGAGGCCGAGTTGCATATTGCTGACGCACTTGCTCTACGCGTAAGACAGGGAGTGTCTTCGCTCAACGCAATCACTGGTCTCATTAGTGGCACCGAAGGTCAAATTAAATACTCAAAAGAAAATGGTGATGTGGATGGTGCAAACTATTGGGAGCTCGTTTACCTACCCATACTGCTCAAAAAACTCAATAGCCAGAGCATCGATACAGCATCACCAGACCGCCCCCTCGCGTCGGACGACCCTCGGTGGGTAATGGATGTAAACACCCCGTTTCCCCCGTACCCTCCCGAAAATTTTGAAGAAACAAGAATGCCGATTTCTCCTCGTGTGATACGCAGATTTGAGGGGAAGTTCGGTATTGATGAGGGGGCACTTGAAAAAATCGAGGAGTTTCATGCCTTGAGTACGGGGCAGCAGATGCTTGTATTGCGGAATCTCGAGCAGCTTACGCTTTCGGATATTACCAAAGAGGCAAAGGAAAAGCAGCGCGCGGAGTGGGGCAATACCAAGTGGTGGAAACGTGGGGTACAAATGGCCGCTTCTTTTGGCATGAAGCCCGAGATCCGTACTGCCGAAATTGAAAAAGAGCTCCTCGCATCATCAAGAGACACCGCCCTTGCACACCGCCAAGCCGCGACACTTGCGCACATCGAATCCCTTTCGGAGGTCGCAGCGTCGGGCCCCGAGGTGGTGATGGAGAAAGGTGAAATGCGCATCAACTACGTCTCCACAAAAGAGCAGTATGCGCTGGCAGAACACGACGGCTTTACCCACGAAAACATTGCTGCCATCGAGGCATTTAATAAAACGGCAACCGACTTTGCAAAGATCCCACATGAATGGGGGTATGACGAGGAGCCAGACGGACTACTTGCCAGAGTCGCCTCCGAAGCGCGAGTTTTTGGACTCGAACGTAGGGATAAATTTAAAACCAACCGCGAGCTTTACGAGCAGTCAAAGCGTGCGTATGATCGTGCGCGTGCGGGGCTCCTCGAACTCTCTGTGCAAAAGTTTGAAGCACGAGGAGTATCAAAGCCCGAAGAAAGAGCAATGCTTGAGATGAATATGCTCGACGAGCGTGTCACACTCAATCAGCTTTTTAATACGCATCCCGATGCAGAGACTGCGCTACAGAGCATTGAAGACCACTCTGTGTGGCGACGAGGAATGAAAGAATTCTGGAAGGCCAAAGGCAACTTCATTGCATACGGTGCGCTCGGACGAGCTGCGACCGTATCAGCCGCTGGTGCCCTTGCTGTCCCAACGATGGGGGCGTCGCTCCTAGCGCTCGGCGCAGTCGGCGGGGCGGGGCTCATGGTGGGAAACAAGATTGGGGAGACAGAGGGAAAGCGCCTGATGAAAGAGCGCCGCCTAAGCGGGCGCATGAGCGAAGAGGACGAGCGCGAAGAGGTCGTGTATATGAATGAAAGTAAGGGCATTGCGGAAAAAAGAAAAATAAA
>JAYTEB010000142.1:0-1431 GCA_043735605.1 Candidatus Lloydbacteria bacterium
CCGAGCTTGTTTCCTGGGTTAGAGTGAGGCGGATACCTCGGGTCTCTGACCCGGGGTTGTTTCATTATTTTTCGATGAGTTTTCTTGCTCGTGTTAGACTTCAGAATCCCCACCAATTGCGACCGACCCGCATCTGTTTCACTAAGAATATCCAATGTCCGATGGAAAAGTTTACGCCCCAGGCCTGGGTGGTGTGTGTGATGTAATTCACCCAGTCTTTCCGGGTAGTGATTCAGAATTTTCAGAAAACACCTCTTGGCCAAACTGACGGATATCTTTCTTCCACGAAGCATTTCTGCAAGGTCCTCAAAGTTGAGGTCGGGATGTGCCATAAACATCACAGAGGCCTTCCTTGCAATGTGCCTTCCTGTATTTGCGTGGAGAATAACATTGCAGATACTCGCAATGCTTGCCTTTGGGTGACGGAGCACAAGGAGGGCAATTTTCTTTTTCAAAAGTGGCCTTTCCCGAATACTCGAGTCTGTTTTATAGAGCAAACTCGAAATACGATCGAGGTCGAACTCTCCGTTTTTTATCACCAAATTGAGGGCCTCAAGTTGTATTTCCAGCGATGCATCCGGCGAGAACAATATGCTCTCCAGGTCATATGCTTTTAAGTCAGTAAGCTTCATGTGCGACTCCTTGTGTGAATGTGAAGAGCTGATGCTTTTTTTATACTCATCCATTGTAGAATGCTTGTCAATAGGACTCCTCGTGACAAAAAAAGCCCCGTCTGGGGGGCTTTGTGTCGATGTGCTATTTACCACCAGCCCCCATCGCTTGAGAGCATGAGAGACTCGATTTCTTCGGGGTCTTTCGGTGCACCCTTAGAGAGTACGTCCCTACCCCTCTGGGTCACAAGCACGTCGTCTTCGATGCGGATACCGATATTCCAGTACTCTTTTGGGACTTCAGGGGTGGGGCGTACATAAATCCCTGGCTCGACCGTGAGCACCATACCGCTTTCGAGGCGGCGCTCCTTCCTTTTCGTCTTCGGGTCTTCGCCGTAGTCGCCCACGTCGTGCACGTCCATGCCTAGCCAGTGGCTTGTGCCATGAGGGAAGAATGGCTTGTAGAGCTTTTTCATGAGGGCGTAGTCGAGGCTCGAAGCCTTGATGATGCCGAGCATGAGGAGCCCTTCGGTGATGACCTCACATGCTTTGTCGTGCACATGCTGGAAGGGTGTGCCTACTGCAATGGTTGCAATAGCCTCTTTCTGCGCAGAGAGCACCACGTCGTAGAGCGCACGCTGTGCCTTTGTGAATGTTCCACTCACGGGAAAGGTGCGCGTAATGTCTGATGCGTATCCCGCGTATTCACAGCCTGCGTCGATGAGCAGGAGGTCACCGCTCTTCAGTCGCGCACCGTTCTTCGTGTAGTGGAGCGTAAGGGCATTTTTTCCGCTCGCAACAATCGACGGGTATGCGTGGA
>JAYTEB010000143.1:0-1430 GCA_043735605.1 Candidatus Lloydbacteria bacterium
TTGCCGTCGGCAAAGATTTTTGTCTGTACGAGGACGATGTCGTCGCGTACGTCTTGCCCCGCAGCGAGCATGATCTGGTGCACATTTTTTGCCAGCGCCGCACATTCAGGGACGGTAACGATCGAGACCTTTGTACCATAGCTCATGAAATACTCCTTGTGGTGCTTGAAAAGAGAAGAACAGAATCCCCAAACAATAGCACTTCACAGCATTTTTGTAAAGAGCAAACTGGTGAATAAAAAAAGGCCGAACGTGTCGGCCCCATAAATTCATTTCTGGTCTTGTTTCTTAAAAAATTGCGTCAGTATCTCGTGGTGATCAAATGCGAATTGCTCTCTTGGCAGGTCGAGGATCTCTTTTTTCGTGAGGAGCACCACCTTCGTAGAACCCTCTTCGTCCTTCGGGCTCCCCGTCGCTATGCCGGCGTAGACGCGCGTTTCGCTCATTGCGTAGCGTGGATCGCGATGCGCGTTTTTGCGTTTCGTGACATAGCGCACATTGTGGAGCATGAGCGCCGTTTCCTCGGTGTACTCTCTTCGTGCTGCCGCGGCGGGCCGCTCACCTTGCTCGACGTGGCCACCAGGAAGCGCGAGTCCGAAGGGAAATTTTTGCCGCTCAATGAGGACAAACTTTCCCGCAAGTGTGGCAATAACGTCTGCGACGCGCACGCATGTGAGTGGAGGTGCTTTAGGCATCATGTGCTCCATAGGTGATGAGCGACTGGACCCTGTGCCCAAATACTGCTCTTCCGTCGAGAAATGCAAGCTCCATCACCGTCGCGAGTCCTGCCACCCTTGCGCCACGACTCTCTATGAGGGTCGCCCCCGCCTTCGCAGTGCCACCCGTGGCGAGCACATCGTCCACGAGGAGTACATGGTCGTTTCTCACGACGGCATTTTCTTGCATCTCAATGACGTCGCTCCCGTACTCCAGTCCGTAGGAGGCAGATATCGTTTTGCCCGAGAGTTTCCCCTTTTACGCAGCATAAAGAAGGGGAGATGCATGACGTGCGCGAGGGGTGCCGCAAAGATAAATCCTCGTGCATCGAATGCACCAATCTTGGTGACACCTCTTCCTTCCCAGTGCCACTTCATGCGCTCAATCGTTTCCGAAAAGGCGCTAGGGTCTGCCAGTAGTGGGCTTATGTCCCGAAAGAGCACTCCTGCTTTCGGAAAGTCAGGTACTGCCGTGATGAGTCGTTCAAGGTACACGCGATTCCTTTTTGTTAATGTTCCGCAGACACACTAGCACACTCGGGAACTCTTTGAAAGCCGATATGTTTATGCGAGGTAAAAATCTTTTTCGGAAAGGGGTGATTTTTTGTAGAGCATCGCGGGGCGGCCTCGACCTTCTTTGGCGAGCCTCCCTGTCTCTTTTATCGGCAACCCTTCGATGAATTTGTAGAAATTCCGCTTGTCGATGTCTTTACC
>JAYTEB010000144.1:0-3485 GCA_043735605.1 Candidatus Lloydbacteria bacterium
CGAGCATTTTTTTTGAAATCATGACCTTGTTTATTAAAACTACGTTTATATAGAGCCACTATATCCTAAAATAGCATCACTTTTTACCATTAAGCCCAACAAGTTTCATTTTATTGCAAATACTTATGAGTATTCGCAAGTCCCTCCCTCTTGCTTGCTGATATTGAGTGAGTATGCGCGCCTTCTCGCGACGCATTTGCTCGCGGTCCCCTTTTTCTTTGGCAATAATGCGCTTTTTCTCCCATTCGTCGACAGCCGTGATATCGAAGTCTGAAAATACCGAGAGGAGAGCCTCGATATGCGAGTAATATGCTTTATCGAGATACACAAAATCCAAACCTGAACCACGGATTACACCCTGCACCTCTGTTGCCACAGAAGTATTATCTTCATGGAGACACATGTTTGCATACACACGGAGCCGCTCAACCCCTATTTCCTCAATGCTTTTTTTGAGCGACGCCACTTCATCGGCACGCCTTGCGAGGAAGGTCTCCCCCTCTTTTATTATCTCGCGAAATGCACCTTCACCATTCCTATCGCATACGTCCATGATGTTCACCCAATCTTCCTCAAGCTCGCCATATCGGTCCTGAAGCGATAAAGAAAGCAGCTTGTGACTTTGGCCGAGCACATAGAACTGCTCGAATAGTACAAACCGCTCTGGGTTTTGAGCTTTAATCTCAGCCTTCACCTCCTCAGCCATGCGCGCAGACTCTTCATTTTCTTCTTTTGTTCCCCAAATAAGGCTCGTGAGCTTATCAAAATTAGGTTCCATAAAACTCGGTCATTCATCAAATGAATATTATCCTTGCATCAATTTTTGGATCTGGGGGGCGTATTCTTTCATTACGGTGATACTTGCCATTGTTTCGTTGGCGCCCGCATCGGTGCGCTTTTTGATCTTCATGGCGATTTCCTCGAAAAGCTTCGGGTGCTTTGCCACCAAAGCGAGAATCATGTCTTGCTGTGCCTGCGGGAGGCTCTTTAGCTTGCTTGCCAGCAGCTTCTTCATCAAAAATTCTTTAAACATGGTGCGTAAGTATTAATCGGAAATACTCAGTCTAACTTTAATCTTTTTTACTACGTCCTCGATGTTCCAATCGGATTTTACGAGGAAGTCATACGAACCTGCTTCGGTCGCCTGAGCGACCTTCTCTGGGTCGTTAATATTCGTGAGAAGTATCACTGCGGCCGACGCACCGTACTCGGGGTCGAGGCGCAGCTTCTCGAGCATGGTGAGCCCGTCCATCACTGGCATCATGAGGTCGAGCAGGATAAGATTTGGGTGCTCCACAAGCGCGATATCGAGACCTTCCTGACCATTCTTTGCTTGAAGGACAGTAAAACCCTCGAATGCGAGGATGTCGGAGACGGCGTTCCGCAGTGGAGCTTCGTCTTCGACTATTAATATTTTCTTGTCTGCGTGTGAGACGGGCATGGTGATAGATGATTAGTTAGTAGACGCGCCTTCGCTTAGTACATAGGTGATGTCGTCGATGATCTGCGTGATATCGTAGTCTGCTTTTGTATAATAGTTATTTATACCAAGTTCCATATATGAATGCACGTGCTCGGGAGATGCAGTATTGGATACCACAAAAATGGGTATTGTTTTCCACGTAGGGTGACTTTTGACCTTTACGACAAAGTCGAGCCCACTTCCCGTACCCAACAAATAGTGGTCGAGCCAAATGATGTCGATATGGACAAGGTTCTCCATCTGGCGCAGGCCATCCTCGACTGTACCCACCACGATTGGATTGAAGTCGCGCTTTACAAGTGCGTCGCGCACCACCATGGCAAGTTGGCGCTCATCCTCGAGCACGAGTACGTTTGGTTTTATTTTCTCTTGCATATCTTTCTTATTTCTTAGTATTCATCCTATCATGTCGTAAGGTGGTGGGGAAGTTTGGAGAAGGCGCCTTAGGTGAGGCCGCGCATTCCGGACTTTTTCGACATTCCTGAAAGTGGTAAATACACATTGAATGTGGTCCCTTGATTTTCTTCGGAGTCGAACCATATCTTCCCTCCTGAGTTCTCCACAATGGCTTTTACGATATACATACCCAGTCCCGTGCCCTCGGTATCTTTCTGTCGTACGTTGTCTGCGCGAAAGAGTTTTTCAAAAATCTTTGCTTGCTGCGCCTTTGGGATGCCGTAGCCGTTGTCAGCAACACGAATATAGAGGTTATTTTCTTTGGTGGATATCTCCGCGGTGATGTGCCCGCCCGGCTGCGTGTACTTCACGGAGTTTGAGAGGAAGTTTTGAAACACAATGCGTATCAGCTTTGAATCTGCATTATATGTTTTTGGTGCATCGGCAAATATGCGCTCGACCACCTGCGCACGCTCGGTAATCTGGGGCGTAAGCTCGAGTAGTACGCTCTCACAAATCCCCACGAGGTCAACGGGCTCGGGCTCGATGGCAAATGTACCCAAGTCGATGCGCGAGACGTTGAGAAGTGCATTCACGAGCTCGACCATACGCAAGTTGCCCGCATATATTTCTTTCACGTACTGCCGCTGTTTTTCGTTTAATTCTCCAACATATTTTGAAAGGAGCATCTCGGAATACCACCTGATAGCAGAGAGCGGTGTGCGCAGCTGGTGAGACGCCAACGAAACGAACTCTGTCTTTGCTCGGTCGACCTCCTTACGCAAGGTAATGTCTTGGCAAATAGAAACATAAAAGAGGGTTTGATCCCCTTCACGAATTGGAGAAATAGAAAGCTCAGCCTGGTAGAGCGACCCGTCTTTGCGCTTGTTGATGACGTCTTCGGTGTGAAAGGGGTACCCTGCGGCGATCTTTTCCCAAAGGGCGGTTGCGGTCTCAGGCTTCGTATCTGCACTCTTGAGCATGCGATGGTTCCTACCCATTGCCTCAACGTCACTGTAACCATTGAGGTTGGTCCATGCGGGATTCACGTACACGATCGACCCGTCAGGAGCGGTAATGGATACAGCCTCCGTGGAAGAGTCAACGGCTTTTTTGAATTTACGCACATTTTGTACTTCCTCTTCAACTTTGTGGGTCACTTCTTCGAGCTCGAGCGTCCGGCTTTCGAGCACCTCTTGTACGCGGCGGACGTTGGAGACGTCCTGCGTGATACCCGCGAGTGTCGCGGGCTTCCCCATGGGGTCGAGTATCGCCCTACCACGATCTTCTACCCACACGTACTCACCGTTCCCTTTTTTGATACGGTAGGTAATCGAATATTCTTGTCCACGCTCGTCAAAGTGGTATTCCATCGTGCGTTTGAGCCCCTCAATATCCTCACTGTGTGTGCTGTCCCACCAAAAGTTGATCGAGTCGATTCGGTCTCGGTCCGGGTAGCCCAAAAGGACCATCATGCTTCCAGACATGAACACCTCGCCCTTCGCCACGTCGTACTCCCAGTATCCGAGAGTCGAGGCACGCAATGCATGCACGTAGCGTTCTCCTTTTTCTGCAGTGAGGTCGAGCGCCTCTCCTGCACTTTGTG
>JAYTEB010000145.1:0-3471 GCA_043735605.1 Candidatus Lloydbacteria bacterium
TTTGCCTCCCCGTCGATGACCGCCGGAGTAAGCGTTACGGAGAAGGCAGCAAAAAGCGTGTGCGGGAAAAGAAAGAGGGAAAGAGCAAACACTGCTCCAATAATTTTTTGATAGTTCCAGATATTCCTCGCACGCATACTTGTTATTATACGGTTATTCATGATTAGTAGGTGGGGACAACGATATACCGTATCTGAGTTTCATATTGCCCAGCAGGGAGTAGCGAGTGGCGTTCAACGCGGTAAATCATGTCTGCGGTATCAGAGGCGACAGGCCCCGCAGCAAACATGACTTCGCGTGCGGGGATTTCAAATTCTGCCCATGTGTTATTTGCCAAAAATCTCGCCGAGCCACCCACAAGCGCGTCGTCACCCGCATGGTACCCAAAGCATCCATACATTGTGGCAGTGCATGCCGTGGCCCATGGGAGCGGCGTGGTGTTGGACGCATTTGCACCTGGAATTTCGGACCCACCAGAAGAAAGAAAGCCTTGTGTTTCAGAAACAAATACTTGGTAGCCGTTGATGGCGTTCGTCGTTACCGTCAAAATGTGCGCACCGATCTGTGAGACCCCCACCGAAAGGTCACCAAATGGTACTAGGGTCGGTGTCGTCGCAATGGTGGTCACTACCCCCTCTGTGCTCGACGCCACAGGAGTACCCCCAATACTGAAGGAGAGTGTTGTGTCCCCTGTCGCAAGGGATGGATAGCTCGCACCCGTGTCGAGCGGTACAGGGATATCGTTGTTGACGTCCCAAAGCCTAAAGAAGTACGTCGTATTTGCTGCCGCCCCGTTATGCTTGAATGTGTATTCAAATTCGTATGCGGTACTCGCAGCGGGGTCTATCGTCGAGGTGGTGGTCGGTGCTTCATTGTGGCGGCCCGTGAGCACAGAGTCGGTGAGCAAGAGTGAGGTCACCACCGCATCATCCGTGTCCACGCCGTCCGCGTAGCACCACAAAGTGGCGCAAGTCGTCGTCGAGTCTACAAAAGACACTTGTGCAGAGAAGTCGGAGTATGGCGAGTACTGTAAACGAAATTTTTGATTCACCCCACTATGCCCGCGCGTATCTGCTGCGGTAATACGCAGTTTTTGAATGTCGCCGTGTTTTATATTCACCGGAGCGACATTTTGATTCGCCAGTGGTGTCGTTGGGGTTTCATTATTCTCGTCGTCATAGAAACGCCAGTTGCGTGTCTTTGCTGAGTACCCCGCAGTTTTGATCATTGGATAGTCCGTATATGTCTGAAAAGCAGTGCCGTCGGTATATGCCATACGAAAACAATATTGTGTATTCGTGGCAGCAAGGTTGTCTTCGATGACCCAGTCGTACTCCACATCCTCGCCGACAGCGACTGCAAATGGATTTCCTTTGGAATTATTCGCTTCCTCAAATGTTCCTGCACGGTCGGACTGTGCAAGCACGAGGTCGCCCACCGTCGGTGGGTTGGTGGAGAGATTTGTTTCGTCCGTTACCGCCGTATTAAAGCCTCTCCATAATCCCACACTTCCGATGGCACCGACGTTCGCCCACGACGTGCCGAGGTTGCTGCAGGTTGAAGTCGGTGCTCCATATTGCAGCGTAAATGGCGTCGAGGATGCGAGGAGTGTTGTGGTGGCGACAGAAAAACTCATACGCAGACGCACGCGGTCCCCTTGGTCGGGGGGAAGGTCGGAGGCAGTGATGCTCGAATTCTCATTGAGATTAACCGCACCTGCGGGCCACGGGTCTATGGGGATGATTGCATTGTTGTCTACATACCATCGATAATAATTTTGATTGAGGATTGGTGTTTTCAATGCCAAATGCGCACCATAGGTCACCACCAGTTCAGACGACGCTGCGTACTCTTCGGTCTGACTGCCACGTACGATTGTCTGGAATGTTCGCGTCGTCCATGGGATGGTGTTGCCCAAGGTATAATTCGTCGACGTAGCTTCCGTCTGATAAATAGCACGAAAATTTTCCGCATCCTCTGTTCCTTCAGAAATGGTGACAGGGGCAGAACCAGAAAGTGAAATAGTGACCGTCCCCGGGATAATGGACGTGGCATCGGTGTGGAGCACGGAGGTAGAGAGGTAGCTCGAGCGGAGGGTCTTCAGGACAGTCTCCGGAAGTGTCACACCAAATGGAAATGAATTTTCAGAATTGAGGAGTGCGGGCACTGCACCTGAGCTTCCTGCGAAAAATTTTGCGGTTTTTGTGACGGGACCGTTCAAATGCCCCTCCCACTCAAACGTGATGAATGCCTCCACTCCAGGGGGGCCGTCATATGTTGCGATGTTGTGTCGCACATCCATCGAAAGCAGGGTTGAGCTCGCCGTCCATGATGTGGTGGCGGAGCCCATGTCGTGGATGATGCGCAGCTCGCCCCCGCGAGCGAGTGTGAGTGTGGGGCGATATGTGACGGTGGTGGTGGCCGACGAGCCGATTTTCCCCCCAATAGCCAAATCGTTGGTGGTGACCGTCGTCACTGAGTCATGTATTTTATACCAAATATGCTTTATGGTCGTGCTCCCATTCGCGACCGTTGCCATGCGCGCGAACGAGGTTGACGCAGTCCCTGGAAGTGCCGTTGCTTGCCCCATAAAATATTGCACTGTTTCTGTTTGACGCGCTGCACCAGTTGAATATTTATATGTCACCACCACCTCCCCACCCAAGCCACCCACCGCCGACGTAGCAATGGCAGCGTCCAGCTGCCCCACGGTCGAGGTGGCGAAATTCGGTGCACCTATCTGTGGACGGTAAATGAGAAACCGCTCCATTCCGTCATTTTGTATTTCGAGTGGCACGTGGGCCACGCCCGCTGCTCCTCCATTTACCGAAAGGGTGACTAATGCTGCGGCATTATCCACATATGATACTTCATACCATGCGTCCACAATGTCCGAAGTTGTCGCGAGGTCGGGAAGGGAAAGCGTATAGGCAAATGAGCATGTCGCCGCAGCTGCACAGTCTGCACGCTTTGTACCTGAGTCCCCTGCAGCAGTGGAGCGCAGTGGAAAGCGCACGGTCTTCAGAGCCGTGTGTGGCACAAGTGAAAAATCCTCTTCATAGGTGATGATGAGTTTCATTGTGGCATTTATCCACCCAGGGCCCGTCACCGACATCATCCCCACCACGGCGATGCCACTGTTCCACTGGCCATCCGTCTGTGTTTGAAAGAGTGCAGTCGCATTGGCCTTCGCAGCAAGTATGGGCGAAGAGGCGCCGGAGTTGTCCGAGTAAATAAGCGTCGTGCCGTTTCTTGCCACTCCGGATATTGCCACATCAGTACCCGCGGCAGACCCAGGGGAAACATCCAGTGTAAGCTCGAGGTCGGTAATATCCGTTGCATCCACCAAGCTCGAGGTCACATCGAGATACGCAGAGACCACGCGAATGCCTGATCCGGGAATGACAATACTTTTTGTTCCGGCACTCCCTTTCGTTGCATTCCATGATGTACCTGCGTAGACATTCGCGT
>JAYTEB010000146.1:0-3451 GCA_043735605.1 Candidatus Lloydbacteria bacterium
GCCCGCTTTGAAGCGTTTCGCGCTCCACAATGCTGAAATGCTGATAATTCATATACTCCTTATGTTACAGGAGTGTTGCACTTACTTGTTGAACCTAGATCCACATGGGTGCATGCACCTTTACGAAGCATGGCTTCGGAGTAGTATCAGTAGCAGCAGAAAAGCTCTTTGTTATTTGGAGGATTTATGCACACTGCATCACCGGTATTAAGTGGCTCCTTACTCGATCTATTTCGTGGCTTTGAGGATGTACGCATACACGACGACCCCCGGTTGGGATTCACGGCAATAGTCGCAGTGCACAGCACCACACTCGGCCCCGCGCTCGGAGGTTGCCGCAGGATGTCGTATTCGTCTCTGTGGGGTGCTTCGGTGGACGTGTCTCGTCTGGCTGCGGGGATGACCTCCAAAGCGGCGCTGGCCGCACTCCCGCTTGGTGGGGGAAAGTGCGTGATGATTCCATGGAAGCAAGGAAAGCGTATGCGCCGTGCACAGTTTCGCGCCCTCGGTACATTTATCGAGTCCATGAACGGTACATATATCTCCGCAGAAGACGTAGGTACGACCGTGGCAGACGTCCACGCCATGGCAGAGTCGACCCGCCACGTGGCCGGGGATATGCAGGGCCATCCGTATCACGGCGACCCATCGCGCTTTACTGCGGAAGGAGTTCTCGCGGGTATGCTTGGTGCAGTCCGCGCCCTCGACGGCCAAAGTGCGCTACTCGAAAACCGTAGTGTGTATGTCGAGGGCATCGGCAAGGTTGGCTTCGCACTACTCGATTTATTGCACAAAGAGGGCGTACAGCTTTTCGTCTCCAACCGCATGGAAACAGAGGCAGAGCGAGCCGCTCTCGCATTCGCCGTTTCGCGTTTTCGCGCGACCGTCGTCGAGCTCGATAGTTCCGGTCGCCCAAAAGTATTTCCCTATGTCGAGATTTATGCACCCTGCGCGCTTGGAGGTGTGGTGTCCGATGAGTCTATCCGCACCTACCCGTTTACACTCAAGCTCATCGCAGGCTCTGCCAACAACGCCCTTCTCGACGCAGCGCGTGACGGCGACATGTTGCGTCGGCGCGAGATTCTCTATGCCCCCGACTACGTCATCAACAACGGCGGTCTTCGCGACATCTATCACCAGCTTTGCTACAAGCGTGACGGCGTCGCCTACGATCCAGCCCTCGTACTTGAGGGTTGCAGGGGGAACGAAAAACTCCTCTACGACATCACCTCGCGCGCACTCACCGAGGGCAAGTGCCCCCACGTAGTAGCAGACGAGATGGCAGAGGCAATCATCAAAGAAAAGAGATACGCTGGACTACAAAAAGCGCCCATTGTTGCGTTCACGTGACCCGAATACCAAACCCGCCCCCGCGGGTTTTTTTCATATAAAATAGACAATCAACTATATTGAATGTCAAATTGACAAATAGAAATTAAGTAGTAGTTTTGACCTTGGAGTCTTAACGTTCATCACAATTTGTGAAAGGAAAACCCGTGAACCAAGTTGTCACATCGGTAAATTCGGCTGAGCTGGCCATTCGCGAGAAGTTTGGCATCGAATTGCAGCAGAAGCTTCGAGCGAAGCACCTCCTTTATGGTGGTACGGCGCTCGTCGGACTTGTCGTCGTTGGTGGCATCGTTGTCACCGCGCTTTACGCAGCAGTGCAAATTGCCGTTTTGGGCGGACTCCTCGGAGCGCTCGCCCTCGGTGGTGTCGTCGCGTGGAAGAAAATACCGCGTTGGCTCCTCTCTGTTGAGAATCGTGAAAAGGAGCTCGTCAGAGTGGAAATGAATCGCCACCTCACATCTCTCAAGTCGGAGGCAAAGAAAAATCCTATTGAGCAAGCGCAAAACGACTACCTCGCACGAAGTAGGCAGTATGCCCAATTCAAAGAGGCGATGGAGCGTATCGGCGGAAAAGTTACCGGCTTCAAGAGCAAGCTCGACAAGACCAAGAAAGAAAAGCCACACTACGACCTGACCCAAGAAACGCTGGCATACGAAAAGATGAAGCAATTCTACGACAATCGCATGGCGCGACTCGGAGAGGCGTTCATCAAGCTTGCGAAATTCAAGGAAAAGATCGAAGAGGCGAGTACCAAGTGGGAATTCCAGCTTGATGCAAATGACGCCATTCGCGCGATGAACGCCACCGACCAGGAGGCGAAGATCAATGAAATCTTGACTGAGGTTGCCTTCGGCACCGTTCAGCAGGAATTCGACGCCGTGTTCGCCAAGCTCGATGTTGACGCCGCCGAACTCAGTGCGACTCGTTCGCTCGAGTTTGGCAGCGGTATGACCATCGACGTTTCGGCAATCCGCATTGAACAACCCGAATTCGTTCCCGTCCAACTCGAAACCGTAAGGAGGTAATCATGGACAGTCAAACTGAAACAAAGCCAGATGTCCCACAAGGACCTGCCAAGCTGATCGGGCGTGTCGTAGGCATCGCCCTCATCCTCATGGCAGTTGCCGTCGGCCTCGTGATGTTTGTTTCCCAGTCGGGAAGTAGCACTTCGTCCGACTCTGGCGCAACGCAACAATCCCCACCTTCTTCTGATGACGATGCCTTGCGCAAAAGTCTCGGTGGAAAATGATTTTCCATCAACCCAACCAACATCCTCGAAAGGGATACCAATGAAACTGAAGCACACGCTCATCGCTATTTCCGCCCTCGCTGCTCTTTGTGCAGTCGCATCTGTCCAAGCTGAGCTCAAAGTCTCGACTGGCGGCCCGAAGGGCACCTACCATGCATTTTTCGTCGACATTCAAAAGGTGTGCGGCGACAAGGTCACACTTGTTGAAGTCCCGTCGAAGGGTGGTAATGCCAACCTCGACAACCTCATCAACAAAGAGGCTCATGTCGGATTTGTGCAGACAGACACGCTCAAATTCGTGGCGATGAAAGATCCGCGCGTGAACGAGGCCGATCTACAGACCCTCTTGCCACTCTACAACGAGGAGGTGCACCTCATTTCGAGGGGTGCTGCAAAAACGTCTGGCGGACTCTCGCTCGGCAACTTCAACATCGGTGGCAAGACCATCGCGGTCACCAAACTCGAAGACCTGAAAGACATGAAGGTTGGGGCTTGGGGTGGCAGTATCACTACCGCCTCCGCAATGAATATCTTTGGCAGCATTGGCATGAACATCGTTCCGTTTACGATGGACAACCCTGATGTTGCCGCGAAGGCAGCGCTCGACAAGGGTGAGATCGACGTTATTCTTGCGGTCGGTGGTCAGCCACTCGGCTTTGCGAAGACACTGACACCAGCATATCGCTTGCTCGATATCAGCGGCGCTGCGGGTTCCAAGATGAGCTTTTATGTTCCGGCGAAGCTCAACTACGCCAACATGAACGCATCAGTGAGCACGATCGCCGCACAGTCCTACATGGTCACGCGCAACATTCGTAGCCCCGCCATCAAGGCCGAGCTCTCAGCCCTGAA
>JAYTEB010000147.1:0-3409 GCA_043735605.1 Candidatus Lloydbacteria bacterium
TTTTATTATCAAACTTTTTCACCTCTTCAGTGTAACAAAAAAGAAGGGAAATCCCTTCTTGTTTTTAATCTAACCCATGGCCATACTCATGTCACGCCACTCAGTGACTGATTTTACCCAAGGTTGATTGGTTAGTTGCACAATGGCAGCTGCGGTAAAGTAGCTGTGGTGATGCCTGTCTTCTGACGTGGTGACAGTGACACTGAACTCACGAACGCCATCCTGTGCCGCGTATGCGAGACTCACTTCTGTGCGCAATTTCTTTTCCTTGATGACCGACTTAAGCCTATCTTTCTTTATATTCACATGGCTTCTTTGCATCATTACTCCTCAAATTTATCCTCAATAAGACTATGGTGGGGTGGCTCGAAAGTCAACTTGCGGGGGGCACACCACCCAAACCCAAGGAACGACCTTGATCTGCCTATGAATGCGCCAAAATTAGAATGGGTTACGTGCTCCGCGGACTTCGAAATGCAGATGCGTACCAGACGAGCGACCGGTGTTTCCCTCATATCCTATTAGCTGCCCTTGTGCGACTTGTTGCCCCGCAGAAACCGCGACACCCTTCATGTGCCCATAGAGCGTCTGCGTACCGTTGTCGTGCTTGATAACCACATACGTTCCGTAGCCACCATTGTACCCACCTTGTCGGGCAATGATGACCGTACCTGCCGCAGCCGCACTGACATACGAACCAGAGCCGCCATAGGAAACGAGGTCAACGCCATTGTAGCCGTGCAAGCCTTGTGTCTTGCGGTAGTTGGCAAGCGGTGCACGATAATAGCCGTCGATATTCGGGCCACTCGCACCACGGAGTTTCGAGCTCGCGGGTTTTGTCTTAACAACAACTGCGACAATCTCTCCATCTGGGACGATAACTATTGAGCCAAGTGGAAGGGTCTCGCCCTCCCCAATGCCGTTGTACGAGAGTATTTCGTCGACATCGCCCTTGTACTTCTTGGAGATACTTGCCACGGTGTCGCCCTTCTTCACGACATGCTGCACTCCAGACACGGGGAGCACGACGAGTGTCTGCCCCACCGCTATTTTTCCGCCACGTGGAATGTTGTTTGCCCACAGAATCGTGTTGACGGAAACATCAAACATTTTCGCAATCAGCGTGAGCGAGTCTCCTTCACGCACAATGTAGGTACTGATTTGCCCGTGATCCGCACTTCCGTCGGCCACGTCCGCAAGACCCCCATCTGGACCTACATCAGGAAGAAGCGCACTCTCTGCGACGGTGTTTACGTCGTCGGTGGTTGTTGCGTGGACTGAAGTGGGACCCACAGCAGCAAAGAGCAATGCCATGTTTTGTGAATTCTGCACGCGCTCTTGCATGCTCACCTTTGTAAATACATCATCAAAAAAACTGAAAAAACTTGCGTAAGCTACTGCACCAGGGATAGCCAGAAAAACAAAAAGAGAAAAGCCGAGTTTTCGCAGTGAAAGCGTTCGGAGTGAATGATTATTTATCTGGTCACCCAACAGACGAAGTGATGACCGGAAATATTGCTGTTTTGATTCGATAAGCCTAGTGTGAATTATTCGTACAGAATTTCTGAAGAGGCATCTCTCAAAGCCAAGGAGTCCCCTCCAAAACTTTCGTGCCAATTCATATGACTTTCGTTTGACAACCGTATGAAAAGATTATATCTGATTTATTTTTGATTCGTCAATGAATTTTTTGTGAAAAATCAATATTTTGAATTCAAAAAATCTTAAAAATATGGCTTATATAAACACTTTTTTCAGAATGCCTCATCCGACAAGGGAGATTACTGGCTCCACAAAGCCATATTTTTGAAACTCACAAAAAACTGGGGAGATCTGTAAAAATGGCTTAAAACAAGGACGAAAATGGTTTGTGAAAATATTGCCAAGAGATGCTAATATGATGGCTAATGATAAACCTACTTTCGGGACTCAATGCTGGTCAAAAAGATGCCGTACTCGCAACGGAAGGACCCGTGCTCATTGTCGCAGGGGCTGGGGCAGGAAAAACGAAGACGCTCACGCACCGCATCGGGAGAATCATCGAGGGCGGGACCCCGGGCGGGGCGATACTCGCCATCACCTTTACCAACAAAGCAGCAAAAGAGATGCGCGAACGCGTATTTACTCTCCTCGATATAAAAGGAGGCGGGGCACACTTCGGGCGCAGCCGCGACATTCCCTTCATTGGCACATTCCATGGCTTGGGTATGACCATTTTACGCGAAAAAGGGACGGCAATTGGCATCCCGAGGACGGCAAACATCCTCGCGCAAGACGAGTCACTCAAGCTTGTAAAACAGGCGATGGGGAAGGCTGGGGTGGACCCAAAGCAGTTTGAGCCAAGAAAACTCCAGTCGCTCATTTCCCGCCACAAAGGAAATCTCGGCACCGCGGAGACCATCGCCGAAACGACGAAAAACCACTACCTCGCACAGACGCTCGAGCGAGTGTTTGTGCTCTACGAAGAGGCACTGCGCACGGCGAATGTGCTCGACTTTGACGACCTCCTCGAAAAGACTGTGCGGCTCCTACGCGCCCACGAAGACGTGCGCAAGTACTACCAAGCACAGTGGCAGTACATCCATGTCGACGAGTACCAAGATACCAACCTCGTACAATACGAGCTCGTGCAACTCCTCGCAGGGGAAAAAAAGAACGTCTGCGTCGTGGGCGACAGTGACCAAAATATCTACAGCTGGCGAGGGGCGTCTATTGCCAACATTCTCAACTTTGAGGAAGACTATCCTGGGGGGCGCGTCATCTTGCTTGAGCAAAATTATCGCTCGACGCAAAACATTCTCTCTGCAGCAAATGGTGTTATTGCAAAAAATACCATGCGCAAAGAAAAGAATCTCTTTACTGAAAACACCAAGGGCGAGCCCCTCGCCACATTTGCAGGGTACGACGAGACCGACGAAGCGCGCTTTGTCGCGACACGCATTGCGACCCTGCAAGGCCAGCATGTGTCACCGAAAGATATTGCCGTCCTCTATCGCACCAACTTTCAGTCACGCGTGCTCGAGGAGGCACTCCTCTTTGCGGGGATCCCCTACCAAGTGCTCGGCGTGCGTTTTTATGAGCGCAAAGAAGTGAAGGACGTCATCTCTTATCTGAAAGCAGGGCGCAACCCCTCCTCGGTGTTCGACCTCGAGCGCGTCATCAATGTGCCTGCGCGTGGTGTCGGAAAGGTGACACTGCAAAAAATACTCCACGGAGAAATAGGAAGCCTTCCACAGGCGATGCGCATGAAGGTGACTAAATTTTACGAATTACTCGAACGCATCAACGTCGCATCGGAGCACCTCAAACCCTCAGTCCTTATTGCATACATCATCAAGGAGACGGGTATCGAGGCGGCGCTTTCCGACGGAGACGACGAAGACACGGAGCGCCTCGCAAACGTACGCGA
>JAYTEB010000148.1:0-8530 GCA_043735605.1 Candidatus Lloydbacteria bacterium
TTCCATACTACAATACCAAGCGACTACATTTGGGGATTTCGCTCCAATCGCCAATACAATTAATTACAAAGTGATTCCAAGCTATTGATTAGAATACGGGTAGCGTAGAGTAAAGCTCCTCGCTCAAACAAAAAACCCGAAAGATCGGGTTTTGACTGTCTGGGCTCGAGAGAGTGCCTACAAGAAGAGTTCGCGCTGCGTGGGCAAAAGTGGATTACGCATCGTGAGAAATTCGTTGACCGACCCTAGTGGCTGTAGTTCGTAGAGTATGGGAACCTGGCCGTACATAACGACTGAGAGTCCTATTGAAACTCCAACTAAGGCACCGACAGGGTATTTTGCAATCAAGTCACTTTTCCTGACTGCGATGTCTTCAGTAGCAAGAACTCCAGTGATGTTATTGCCCCAGAGGTCAAATACGCGGAGCTCTGCATTGAACTGAGAATACGACGCAGGGTCGAGGCGAACTGAAACGACGTGGTACGGCTCGGCTTTTAGTGACAGTGCGTTGGGAAATTTTGCACAAAGCCATTTTGTGACGAAGTTGCGATCGTCAACAGATTTCTGCGCAGTGACGGTGCCCATGATTGAAACCCACCTACGTTCCCTGCTCATGAGCTGATCTCTTGTGTACATTTGGGGTATAAACATGTTTATGCTCCATGCCTTGCAGTACGCCCAACTTCACTTTTTGTCAGTTGAAGCGTCTTGTACATCATGCTGTCATAGACCGCGAGATAGCCAAAGAGCTCTTCGTTGCTCTGTGCCCTCCAAAGCGTGTCCGTACTATTGAGTGCGTGGAGGACATAGGCGTGATAGGGCGTGGGTGGCAATGCATCGAGGCGGAAATGTTCCGCGCCGTATATCTCGCGAATTTGATCCAAGATTTTCACAAGCCTGCCAAAGAATGGGCTCTCTGTGCCCCGTGCGTAGGTGCACGCCCCCAACTCTTCCTCGACGAGGTCTTTTCCAAGTAGTGCGACAAAGTCCCGCATCACCGAGTACTTCTTTGGCTCACCGCAGTACGCACCATAGCGTATGGTAAGAATGGTGAAGGCCCGAGGGACGAGATCTTGATACTCTCGTACCGACGATTGGACGAGGGGATTGCCCTTATTCCATTGAACGATACTCGCGAGAGTCCTCCATGTACCGTGGAGAAAGTTTTCTTTCGTAAATCGCTCTTGCCCACGGAGTCCGTGGGTGCTGTCGATCCACCCTTGTAATGCGAGTCTAGCGAACAAAATTTCCTCTGGATTCATTTGTGATTCCTCTTTGTGTAGATGAACGACCTTTCTCACTATTCACCATATATATAATCTTGTCAATACAATGCGTTTATGTGCTATGATTCTCGTACATGAAGGAAATAGCAAAGGTCGCCAAAAGTATTTTTTACGCCACAAAAGGGCTCATGCACGCCTATCGTACTGACGAGAGTTTCCGGCTCGAGGTCGTTTTCGGGCTCCCTATATATTTTCTTCTTGCGTGGTTCCTCTTTCCATTTCAGACGTGGGAGGCTTTGGTGTTTATATTTTCCTACCTGCTGATCCTGATTGTGGAGCTCATCAATACGGCATTCGAAACAATGCTCGACAAACTGCATCCACAGGAGCATGAGGCCATCGGGCGAAGCAAAGATATTGCATCAGGAGCAGTCCTTCTTGCATTTATCTTTGCGGCCGTCGTTGTGGTGGTGCTCTGCGTATCGCGCATCCCCGAGGACGTCCCCGCACAGATTGTGAGACCGTTTGTGTAGTGCTACGCGGTAATCTCCTTTGCAGAATAGTCCGCAGGTCTGTCCGCGAGATATTTCTCGAGTGCGGGGCGTGTGAGGAGTCCCTCTTGTGCGCCGACATATTGCACGACCGACATCGAGTTGATGGGTCCCCACTGTAGAGCAGTTTCAAGCGGAAGTCCGAGTGCGAGTGCAACGGTGATGGTCGACGCACATGCGTCGCCCGCGCCCGTACGCTCGTAGGGAGGCTTCGGGTCGGGGTAGGGGGGCATGAAATATGTTTTGCCCGTGTAGCTGTCGAACGCGTACGCACCCTTTGGCCCGTCGGTGATGACCGAAATTTTGGGACCAAGTAGAGACATCATCTGTGGGAGCTTGGCTGGGTTTGCTTCCGTTGTTTTCAAAATAATGCGTGCCTCCTCGACGTTGCAGAAAAATATCTCCGTGTCTTTATAGAGATCCTTCAAGGTCTCGCTCCCAAGCTTGATCTGAAAAGAGCCAGGTTGAAATGCGAGCTTCACTCCAGGGTGTGACTTCACATAGTCGGCAATTTGCGCATGGTAGTCGAGCGAGTTTTCTGACACCGAGCTAAAGTAGAGCCACTTCGGGCTACCCACGTCGGGGAGTTTGTAGTCGTAGTCTTCATGCTTGATGAGGATGGTGCGCTCGGCATTGTGCCACAGCACGTAGTGGTAGTTGGAGACTTTGCCATTGTGTGGACGGATGTATCCTGTACCTACACCATTTGCCTCGAGCGCAGCGATGATTTCTCTACCTTGCGCGTCATTTCCTACGTCAGAGATGAAGGCGGTCTTGAGGCCGAGTCGTGATGCTGAAACAGCGGCGTTTGCGGAGTTGCCCACTCCTGCGATGACCTTCGCAAATTCATAGGGAATCTTTGCGCCGTTTACAAAGCACAGTTCCTCGTCGACGTTCCCGGCTGCGTCTTCGGTGCGAAAAATACTCGCCTGCTGAATGCGGATGAAGGCGTCGGTCACCGTATCTCCAACCGCGATAAAATCATATTCTTCTTGTTCCATAAATGTATATTTAACTATGTGCAGAAATTATAACATAAATACAGAAAACCCCACCAAATAGGGGACAGTCCCCTATTTGTGAAAATGGTATATAATAATCTCATGCCACGTCAGCCTCGCATTGCAATGGGCGGTTATGTGTATCACGTACTTAATCGCCCAAATAATAAAGCACAAATATTTCACACCAAAGAGGAGTATGATGATTTTGATGCACTCCTCGCAATCGCAAAAAAGCAATTCAATATGCGCATCCTTGCGTACGTACTCATGCCAAATCACTGGCATCTTCTCCTTTATCCACATGACGATCAAGACATGCCAAATTTTATGCGCTGGCTTTCGACGACCCACGCCGCCAGACTTCGGCACAGCACAGAGACTGTCGGACAAGGGCATTTGTATCAAGGGAGGTACAAGTCGTTTGTGGTAGACACCGATGCATATTTGCTCAGTGCGCTCAAATACATTGAGCGGAATCCTGCACGGGCGAAACTTGTCAAATTTCCCGAAGACTGGAAGTGGGGGAGTGCATACAGAAGGATTCTGGGAACAAAAAAAGAACGCGTACTACTTTCGGCTCCGCCCACCACGCTTCCGTATCAGTACAAGAAATGGATTCATGAAGAGGAAAATTCTGAGGAGGTGGACAATATACGAAAATCAGTCAATAGGGGGATACCGTTTGGTCGCGATGTATTCTTGGAACGATTTAACGTGGCGCACAGTAGGCGCATGCGCGCTCAAAGTCAGTAAGCATAGAGTCAAAAATAGACATAATACAAGGAGGAGGGACTGTCCCCTAAATGGGGTCGGCTTTAAAAAAAGAAAAGCACCCCATTTGGGGTGCGGTGCCTATTTCGCTTTTTGACTAATTTTCATCCTCACCAAGCTCAATGAATCCGAGCTTGGCGAGGGTGTGGGCGCGCATGCGATTTCCGAATTCCATGCGGTCGTACTTGATGAGTACAAAGGTCATATCTTTTTTGTTTTTGAGCTTCATCTCATCTGCTGCCCCACGCCGTATTTCAGTGACGGCATCTTTCCACTCCCATTCTTCCGTGCTGCGCCCCGTAATTCCGAACCCCATATTACTTTGCGGTAGAGTGTGGCTAAGCTTTACGGACATTCCAAGCGACTGATAAAACTTCGCCTCTTCCTCGATGTTCGCAAACTCCATCGGCTCGTCATGCTCCATTTTCCAAAGATTGCCCCGAGCGACAAGCTTGAGAGAATTGGAGTAAGAAGTCATTGTGCGTCCCAGCATCACCCCGTCATTGTGCCTCAGTGTGTATGGAGCACTATCACCCCTGGAGTAGTCAATGTTTTCCACAACCCAAGGCACTGGTGCTGCATCCTTGTGTGCAACCGCGACTACGTCTCCCTCCCAGAAGGATGATTGAGGAAGGTCGCCGACCTTTATGAGGATCGCTGAAACACCCGCACATACGCCCGCCATGTCTGGGTCGTCGAAGTCAATTGGTTCCATCGAGTCATACCGCTCAGGGGCTCCGCCGCTTGGCGCAATCTGGACCCTTGCAAAGTCGATATATGTCCCCGCTTTTTTGTGGTCGAATCCGCCACGGGGGACATGTTTTTTTCCGAATCCAAGCACTATGCCACTTTCTGTCCCCGTTGTGCCGAGCACAACACAGTCACCTACTTTGTACCAGCGGTTGAGCAAGACGCGTACCTTGCTACCCATCGGCTGAATGGAAAACCTGCGTGAAAAATTCATAAAAATCCTACTGGCCTTATATGGCCTTAGTTGAAGTGTGAAAGAACCATACCTCATCGAATTGTGCGGTATCTTCCAATCCTACAAGCATTCTCGCATTCGTCAATCGAGAGTGTTATACTTCCCGCATATGAATGAACAATTACTTGCTTCTACCGCAAAATATCTAGTATCGGATGGCAGGGGAATCCTTGCTGCTGATGAATCTACGGCGAGTGCAAACAAACGCTTTGCGTTGGTCGGCGTTGATGAAACAGAAGAAAATCGCCGTGCATACCGCGAGCTCCTCATCACGACACCCGAGGCAAAGGGGATACTGTCGGGAGTCATCTTTTATGACGAGACATTTTGGCAATCGACACAGGAGGGAAAATCTTTTCGTGAATACTGTGCCGAGACAGGCATCCTTCCTGGGATTAAAGTGGACGAAGGCCTCGTCGACTTGCCTGGGTTTGCGGGTGAGAAGCTCACGAAAGGACTCGATTTACTCCCTGAGCGCATGGCAAAGTATCGTGATGCAGGGGCGAAGTTTGCAAAGTGGCGTGCAGTGATAGCCATCGATGCAAAAAATGGACTGCCGACGGACAACCTCATTGGTGCAAATACATTTATCCTCGCGCGCTATGCACGGATTTGTCAGGAGTATGACATCGTCCCCATCGTCGAGCCCGAAGTGCTCTTTGACGGCACGCATACTATAGAGGAGTGCGAGGCCGTAATGGTGCGGGTATACGCCATGCTCTTTTCTTTCATGAAAGAATACAAAGTGTATATGGCAGGGGCGATACTGAAGACGAGCATGATTATTCCGGGCAAGGAGTCGGGCGGGGTTATGGTTGCAAGCGACGTGGCCGAGCGCACGGTGCGTGTGCTCCACGCGCATGTGCCACATGACCTCGGCGGCGTAGTATTCCTCTCGGGGGGGCAGACCCCGACGCAAGCATTTCTCAACCTCGATGCTATCGCCAAGGCGGGGCCGCATCCATGGGGGCTCACGTTCTCTTTTTCTCGTGCACTGCAAGACCCCGTACTCAAGTACTGGGCAGCACATCGTGAGGATGCGAGCGGAGGGATGGCAATCTTCGCGCACCAACTCAAGATAGCCGTCGACGCACGAGAGGGGAGGCTCGATACGAAAGACCTCGGAGGGGACTTTGTTTCCACCAGTCAGGATTTATAGAAATGATAAGAAACATTATTTTTTTAACAAAACAAAAAGTTATGAATACGACAAAATATCTCGGTGCACTTGTTGGAATAGCCCTGCTTGCTTTGGCGACTCCTGCATATGCCGCAACAAATGATCACAAAAATTATTGGTCTTTTGACGAGGCGACGGGGGCTAGTATCGGCGACACGGGCGGACAGAACGGCGTCGTCACTGGTACGTCATCTGGCCTCGGCTGGGCGGGCGGCAAGTCGGGCACGGCACTCGGCATGGACGGCACCACGGGCACGGGCGTTGCGCTCCCTGACGGGTTCCTGACTGGAAGCCAAGGCACACTTTCCGTATGGTTTAAAATGTCGGAGCTCTCGAGTCGCAACATTATCTTTTCGGGAAAGTCGACGACAGACAACAACATCTTCGTGTTGCTCTCTATCGACTACGAGGGTCGCCCGCAGCTACTCTTCCGCACCGACCCGAGTAGTAGCGACCGCAAGGCACAAGGAAGTGCGATACTCAATAAAAATGAATGGTACCACCTCGTCCTTGTGGCGAGCGGGCAGTCGTATGTAATGTACGTAAACGGCGAGGCGCTCACCATTTCTGGGGAGAATATCGGTCGCTGGTTCCCCGACTTCACCAACCAGACACTTTCCTACCGCATAGGAACATCGCTCGCCAACCCACTGCTTGGCTCATTTAGCGGCATGCTCGACGAAATGCGTATCTACAATCGCCCACTCGCGAAGGACGAAGTGACCGCACTCTACGAAGAAGGGAACGCTGGCACACCCACCGTACCGCTCGCATTGCGACCCACACTCTCGTTCTCAATTTCAAATGACACAGTAGTAGCAGGAGGCACAGTGACCGTTAGCTGGACTGCGACAAAAGTAGATGCGTGCAAAGCAAGTGACGGATGGGGAGATGCAGTCGGCCTCACGGGCACCCGTATGTTTAGCAAACTCATGTATGATGCTGCATTCACGCTGACTTGCTCCGGAAAGGGTGGAAGCATCGACCGCACTGTGCGCGTGCGAGTCGCTACGAGTACTACCCCAATAACTGGAGGCACAATCACTGTCACGGAAGTCACACAGGGAAACCCTGCGCTATCAACGGGTGCCACACCCGCAGTGACCTTTTCCCGCAACCTTACACTCGGTTCACGTGGCGAGGATGTCAAAGCACTACAGGTCTACCTGATCAGCAAGGGCTTTCTTGCAGCGGGGCTTTCGAGTGGGTACTTTGGACAGCTTACGAAGGGTGCGCTGGTAAAGTATCAGACATCTGTCGGACTCCCCCAAACGGGATTCTTTGGTCCCATGACCCGCGCGAAGGTCTCCGTAATGTAATAATATTAATTAAACTACCACCAGTACTATGCCCACAATTTACGTTACCCGCAAAATCCCTGAGCTTGGACTTTCGATGCTTCGTGACAAAGGCTTCACGCTCGACGTGAGTGAAAAAGACGGAGTACTCACGAAAGAGGAGTTACTCGGCGCATTGCGCGCCAAGCCTTATGACGGCGTGCTTTCGCTCCTCACCGACACGATAAACGGCGAAGTGTTCGACGCAGTGCCGACAGCGAAGATTTTTGCCAACTACGCAGTAGGGTTCAACAACATCGACGTACCAGAGGCAAAGAAGCGCGGGATTGCTATCACCAACACTCCGGGCGCCCTCACCAACACCGTGGCCGAGCATGCGATGGCACTCATCCTCGCATGCACGACGCGCACAGTGGAGGGGGATAGGATGACCCGCGCTGGGAAATATGAGGGATGGGGGCCAATGATGCTCCTCGGAATGGATCTTGCGGGCAAAACGCTCGGTGTGCTCGGTGCAGGGCGTATTGGCAG
Organism: Candidatus Lloydbacteria bacterium; assembly: GCA_043735605.1. GTDB lineage: Bacteria > Patescibacteriota > Minisyncoccia > Phycocordibacterales > UBA6899 > MHLP01. The sequence goes on from JAYTEB010000148.1 coordinate 7,547, forward strand.
CCGCCTCGCGCACCACGCAAAGCACGGATTCGACATGGATGTCATCTACTACGATGTAAAGCAGAATCCTGACTTTGAGCGTGAGACTGGTGCACGATTCTGTGCCACCGTGGAAGAAGTCTTGAAAGACGCAGACGTGGTCTCTGTGCATGTGCCCCTACTTGATTCGACAAAACACCTCATGAATGCAGAGCGCCTAGGAATGATGAAGAAGACTGCGTACCTCGTGAATACTTCGCGAGGGCCCGTCATCGACGAGGCGGCGCTCGTAGCGGCACTAAAGGCCGGCACCATAGCCGGTGCTGGGCTCGATGTGTACGAGAACGAGCCCGCACTCGCGGCAGGACTTGCGGACTGCGAAAATGTGGTCATCACTCCACACATAGCCTCTGCCTCGGTGCCCACACGTGACGGCATGGCGCGTCTTGCGGCGGAAAATCTGATTGCATTTTTTGATGGCGCGACACCGCCAAACATGGTGCAATAAACAATAAATATTGTGCAAAAAACTCCGCTTCATGCGGAGTTTGTGTTAGTGGAGGGTGTGGCCTTCGGCGTTTTTATTTCGCTCAGCCAGAAATGCTTCAATGGCGACACCTGCGGGAGCGATAAAGAAATACTCCCCATCGAGTGCGAGTTGCTCGGAGCGCACTTTTTTATTTTTCATCTCCTCGATGGTCCCACTTATTTTGAGGAACTCACCGGAATATTCAACCCCGAGCACCTCGACCTCGGGGAGTGGTAGTGTGGTGCCGTACTCGTCTGCCATGTCGAGGTACGCATCGGCAATTTCAGAAAAGCTGTCAACGACCTCGCCAAAGAGCACTTGATGCGGGTCTTCACCCACCTCGTGTGTTATCTGTGGGAGCACACTCATTGGAATGATAATGCCAAATGTTTTTGCTGATGCAAGGACATAGAGTAGTACGTCTTCGTCCGCACAACCCAATGTTACCGCGATTGAAGATATGGGGTACTGCATAC
>JAYTEB010000149.1:0-3404 GCA_043735605.1 Candidatus Lloydbacteria bacterium
GAATATGTCTCCCCCGCGGTTGCATCCAAAGCAATAGTACGCGTCACGCGACGGCGAGACATTGAATGACGGCGATTTCTCGTTGTGAAACGGGCACAGCGCTTTAAAGCTATTCCCCGCTTTGTCGATTTTGATATACGACCCCACCACATCCACAATGGACAGTCGCGATTTGATTTGTTCTACGGGTGTGGGCATGGAGTTTTATGCTGGTACAAGAAAACACACAGGAGAGACGTTACTGAGTGTTTTCTTTAAGGTTTTCATTTTGTTTTTACAAACAAAGGAACAAATTGGCACGATAAACGCTTTCTGCAAAAGTTCACTTTTGAGATGCAATTCGCAGGTGACGACAGGGTGGTGTTCGAGAGGATGTACGTTGAGTACATTCTCCGAACCCGCCCTGGAAGTCACATGCGAAGTGCGCTCAAAATGGGCTTTTGTTACGCTTGGATTATTTCGCGGGTCGGTTCATCGTCAATAGGATCATACTCCTTCTCCACGCGATTGAGATGAAACCCTGTACCTGCGGGAATCAAACGCCCCAAGATGACATTCTCCTTGAGTCCGTAGAGGTGGTCTGTCGCGCCCTGTACTGCAGCCTCGATGAGCACGCGAGAAGTATTTTGGAATGATGCAGCCGAGAGGAATGATTGCTTGGTGAGCGCGACGTCGGTAATGCCCAAGACAAGCTGCTCACCTTGCGCTACATCACCTCCTTCTGCTTTCACGCGTGCATTCTCGATGTTGAGTGTCGACTCTTCGACGATGTTGCCCACGGAGAAGCGCGTATCGCCTGCGACTTTAATCTTACGACGTGAGAACATTTGGCGCACGATGATCTCGACGTGCTTGCGGGCAATCGATGCTCCTTGTGTTTCGTAGATTTTGTTTATCTCGGCGATGATGTAGCGTTGTGCGCGGTCGAGTCCTCCGAATTTGTGGAGCTCGTCGATGTCGGCATATCCGTCGGTGAGCAAGTCTCCCGCCTTCACCCGTGCGCCCTCTTTGACGATCGGTGAGCGGCGGAACGAAACGGAGTGCTCAACTTCCTTGACCTCTTTTTCTTTCTTGCCCTCTGCCTCACTCAAGACCACGATGATGAGGTCGTCTTTTTCCCCACGCTTGATGTCGGAGACCACGCCGTCGGTCTTACACACCACTGCCTGTGCCTTTGGTGTCTGGCGCTCAAAAATGTCCTCGACACGAGGGAGACCCATCGTAATGTCTTCTCCTGCTGCTCCTCCTGCGTGGAAGGTACGCATCGTGAGCTGTGTTCCTGGCTCACCGATAGCTTGTGCAGCAACGATTCCGACTGTTTCACCCAAGGCAACCATCATGCCACGGCCAAGATCCATGCCGTAGCATTTCTGACACACACCGCGGAGTGTCTTGCAAACCAATGGTGAGCGGACGAAAACCTCGCTGACTCCTGCATCTTCCACGGCCTTTGCTTCATCGCGGCCGAGCAAGCTCCCCTTCTTGAAGATCACCTTGCCGTCGGCTACAGCGTCTTTTGCGAGCACGCGTCCACGAGAGTTGCGTGCCATGGTGATCTCGATACCGAGTGCATTTTCCTTGGTGAGGCGAATTCCTTCTTTCTCGCCACAGTCCTCTTCAAGCACCACAACGTCTTGCGACACGTCCACCAAACGGCGGGTGAGGTATCCTGCTTTCGCGGTGTTGAGCGCGGTGTCTGTCATACCCTTTCGTGCACCGTGGGTTGAAATGAAGTATTCAAGCGGAGTAAGACCCTCTTTGAGTGACGGCACCATTGGGAAGTCAATAATACGACCAGATGGCCCTTGTGTGAGTCCCTTCATTCCCACCATCAGTGAGAGCTGCTTGATGGAACCACGGGCACCAGAAGTGATCATGTCCATGACTGGGCCGTTGAGTGGAAGCCCCTTCGGCACCACCTTTTCAATCTCACTTTGTACGCGAGACCAAATCTCAATGACCTTGCGGTATTTTTCTTCTCCCGACAAAAGTCCTTCTTCGTACCCTTCGATAACGAGCTGCTCCTCCTTGCGTGCAGCGGCGACGATAGCTTTCTTCTCGGGTGGAACCTTCACATCAGAGAGCGACCAAGTGATTCCTGATTTCGTCACGTACTTATATCCAAATGCCTTTATTTTATCGAGTACAGCCGGAGTACCGTCGATACCGTAGCGCGTAATGAGGTCGTCCACTGCGTTCGCCAAATCTTTCTTGATGACTTCTTTGTTGATATAAGGGAAGTCCTTTGGGAATACTGAGTTAAAGAGAAGGCGTCCGACGGTCGTCTCGAATGGCTTGCCTTCATATACTCCGTACTTCTCCGTGTCCGTACCCATGACTTTTATCTTTGCGCGGAAACCGACCACACCGAAGTCGTATGCGGTAATAGCCGCATTTGGTGTAGCAAATATTTTTCCTTCTCCGGTGTCTCCTTCGATGACCTTCGTCATCCAGAAGCAACCAGCGACGATATCGTGGCCAGGGTTTACCACTGGGTCTCCACTTCCCGGCTTCAAGAGGTTTTTGTTTGATGCCATCAGCTCCTTTGCTTCGGCCTGCGCCTCGTCGGAGAGTGGCACGTGTACGGCCATCTGGTCTCCGTCGAAGTCTGCATTAAACGCAGAGCAGACGAGTGGGTGCACTTGAATAGCGTTACCCTCGATGAGTGTAGGGTTAAATGCTTGAATACCCAGACGATGGAGTGTCGGTGCACGGTTGAGGAGAACGTACTTTCCCTTGATGACGTCTTCGAGGTTGCCCCACACTTCAGGAATACCCTCGTCGATAAGACGATTGGCACCACGAATGTTGAACGCGAGCCCTTGATCAAGAAGCTTTGCAATCACGAATGGTCTGAAGAGCTCAAGCGCCATGTGCTTGGGAAGTCCACATTGATTCAACTTGAGGTCAGGACCGACGACGATAACGGAGCGTCCTGAATAATCCACACGCTTACCCAAAAGATTCTGTCGGAAGAGTCCCCCCTTACCCTTCAAGGTATCTGCGAGTGACTTCAATTGTCGGCGCTGCGTCTGGCTCATCGCTGCGGAGGTAGAACCATGGCGAATAGAGTTGTCGATGAGTGCGTCGACCGCCTCCTGCAAAATACGCTTTTCGTTGCGCAAAATAACTTCGGGTGCGTCGATTTCAACGAGCTTCTTCAGGCGGTTGTTGCGGTTGATGACGCGGCGATAAAGGTCGTTCACGTCGCTCGTTGCATGGCGCCCTCCTTCGAGCGCGACCATTGGGCGCATCCCTGGAGGAATGATGGGAAGCACGGTGAGGAACATCCACTCGGGGCGCACACCAGAGCGCAGCATCGCCTTCACGAGTGAGAGGCGTTTGTACAGCTTCACGCGCTCGACAGCGCCAGCTTTTTCAAGCGACGTGACAAGATGCGTTTC
>JAYTEB010000150.1:0-3394 GCA_043735605.1 Candidatus Lloydbacteria bacterium
TCTTTGTCGAGACGCCCACGGTTGGCCACATATGCTTCGACGCCAATGATGGGCTTGATACCCGCCGCAGTACACGCTTTGTAGAACTCGATAGCACCATACATCGCACCGTGGTCGGTGAGTGCGAGCGCGCTCATGCCGAGCTCTTTGGCGCGTGCGACCATCTTGTCTATTTTTGAAAGCCCGTCGAGGAGGGAAAAGTGTGAGTGGGTGTGCAGGTGAACAAATTCAATCTTTTTTTCATTTGTTTTTTCGGCACTCATGCCCTCGAGTATAGCATCGTTTCGTCTCCCTATTTTCTGTGGACAGCGCGCTTCGCATTACCTCGCTCTCTTTGTGAAGGGTGTGTCCTTGCGCACTGGTGCCTACATGTTAGATTAGAGAGAGAACTCTATATATAGAGAGGGGATTGTCATGAAAAAAGTAGATTGGGAAGTAAACGCATGTTTGCCCAGTTGGTAAAATATCTCCGCGATATCCCTTCCCGCATGTTTTCCCCAGCGCTTTTTGTGGGAAATAAAGAGCGTGTGCAGAAGCCCGAGGAGAAGGATCGTGACGACGAACGACTCCACGAGCTCAACAAAACATGGCGCGAAATGCTTCGCGACGACCCATGGAGGAAAAAGCTCATGACGCACGTGAGCTTGCTCACCACCGCCACGGGAATATTTTTTCTTATGTTTTGGATCGGTGGATCTTTCCTTCCTGCGAAGCATCCTATTTTCAGCTACGTTTGTGCAGCCGTCGCCGCGACTATCCCCTATTGGCTGTGGGTGGGGAGGTGGCACTACAGAATAGAGAAGAAAGTCTTCGAAGTATTTAAAAAGCGTTTTGGTAAGCATCACCACCTCAAATAGCCAAAACAAAGCCCCACTCGGGGATTTTTGTCGTCCCATTTTTGCTTGACATTCACCCATAAAAATGCTAATGTAAACACGGAAAAAATCTACGAAGAGTAGAACCCCCATAACGCAAGGGTTTTTTGCGTGTGTTCTCTGAAATTAAAGGAAATCAGAAAATGGAAATCATCTCTATGCTTGGCGGGTTTGTCGGCATTATTGTCGCTTTGGTTCTCGCCGTCTTTGTTCCGCTCGTCTTCCGAAAGGTTGTCGAGACCAACATGGTGCACATCGTGCAGTCGAAAAAGAAAACGACGTCATATGGCACGGGCCAAGAGGGTGGTAACGTCTACTATAACTGGCCGAGCTGGGTGCCTGTCATTGGTGTCACTCGAATCATGCTTCCGGTTTCCAACTTCAATCTTGGGTTGAAAGACTATGAGGCATATGACAAAGATCGTGTGCCATTCAAGGTTGATGTGACTGCGTTTTTTCGAATCGCGAAGACTTCTTTGGCAGCGCAACGCGTATCGAGTGTTGAAGGATTGAAAGAGCAGCTCGACCTCATTACAAAAGGTGCCGTACGAAAAGTGCTTGCGTCTGATGTCATCGACACCATCATGCTCGAGCGAGCCAAGTTCGGTAAAGCCTTCACCGATGAAGTCGCGACACAGCTTGAGCAATGGGGTGTTGAGTCAGTGAAGTCCATGGAACTCATGGATATCCGTGATGGCCACGACAGCGAGGTGATCACCAACATCATGGCGAAGAAAACGTCGCACATCGCGATGGAGAGTCGTACTGCCGTGGCGCAGAACAATCAGATCGCCGAGACCGCCGAAATCACTGCTCGACAGTCCGTCCAGATTCGCGAGCAAGAGGCCGAACAAGCCGTTGGTGAGCGTACCGCAGACAAAGACAAGGCCGTCGGAGTTGCCCTCCAGAAGGCCCAGCAGGAAGTGAAGTCCGAAGAAAAGGTAACCATGGAACGTGCCATGGACGTGAAGAAGGTCGAGCAAGTGCGTCAAGCCGACATCACACGTGAAGCCGCCGTGGTTGCTGCCGAGCAAACCAAGCAAACCGTCACGCTCGAGGCTGATGGTGCGCTCGCGGCGACGCAGCGTCATTCGGAAGGTGTTCGGGTTGCCGGCGAAGCGAGAGCTGCAGCCGAAGCCGCACTGCTCATGGCTCCGGTCACGGCGCAGATCACCCTCGCGAAGGAAATCGGCGAGAATGCCGGTTACCAGCAGTACCTCGTGACGCTTCGCACGGTCGAAGCGAATCAGGTCGTGGGCACCGCACAGGCAGAAGCGCTGAAGGCTGCAGAGATCAAGGTCATCGCCAATGCGGGCGACATCAGCACCGGCATGAAGAGCGCCATGGAGCTGTTCTCTACGAAGGGTGGCCTTGCACTCGGTGGCATGCTCGAAGCGCTTAGCAACACCCCTCAAGGCGCAGTTGTCCTCAAGGCAATTCAGGGCAAGTCAGGTGAGTCAGTCTCAGCATCCGCCGAAGTTCCTCGTCACGTGAATGGTGCCGACGGCGCAGCTTCGGTAAGCGTGCAGTAAGTTTCGCACAGCAATGTGCACCGAGCGACCGCAAGGTCGCTTTTTTTCTTTCTTATTTTTAGGGCAATTATCTTAACCTATGCTATAGCATAGGTTAAGATAATTGCGTCTGTCATGCGATATCACCACCAATTAACTGCGTCGTATCACGAAGTTTTCAGAGGCCGCTCTTTTTTGTATTGTTTTGTATACTGAAGTGGTGAAACAAAGAATTCCCCAATTTTTTATAGGTATCGACGAAGTGGGTCGCGGGCCCTTGGCGGGGCCTGTTGCCGTGGGGGTGGCGATGGCGACGCCTGAGGTGATAAAGAAATTTAAAAAAATAAAAGAGTCCAAACAGCTTTCGCGAGGGCAGCGCGAGGAATGGTATGCAAAAATCTGCGCCAGAGACAGCGGTATCACGCTTGCCGTGTCCTTTGTGTCGGCAAGAGTGATAGACAAGCAGGGGATTAACTCCTCCATACGGAAGGCAATCTCCCGTGGACTCAAAAAGCTTTCTCCGAATCCGAAACAATCTCGCGTCCTCCTCGACGGGGGACTGAAGGCACCACCCGAATTCGTCAACCAAGAGACCATCATCCGCGGTGACGCCAAAGAAACCATCATCGCCATCGCGTCAGTGGTGGCAAAAGTTGAGCGGGACCTGCTGATGCTCCGTATGCACAAAACGTATCCACAATACGGCTTTGATGCACATGTGGGATATGGCACTGCAAAGCACATCGCCGCGATAAAAAAGTATGGCCTCACGCTATTGCATCGCAAATCTTTTTGCACAAGCTTTATGGAAGCATCCCTTTGACAAGAGTATTTCTTCGGGTAATCTGAAGTAAGATAGATATTCATCGAGGAGTGTCATTGTGCCTCAAGAAAAACAGCGCGTGGCGAACATCACCTCGCACGACGATGGCCACGTCTTGGTCGTAGGTCTTTCTCGTGAAGAAGAGGATGAGTTGTATGCGCATCTCGAGCGAAAATACGGCGCAG
>JAYTEB010000151.1:0-8469 GCA_043735605.1 Candidatus Lloydbacteria bacterium
AGAAATATTTGCCATTCTATAATACGGAACGACTCCACATGGGGATTAATTACCAAACACCACAGGAAGTGATGCAAAGGTGTTGACTATGAAACGCAAAAGAAATACCCTATTGTTGAGCCAGTGTTTAAGGGGTACAATATCCCTTATGGTCCACTTTAAAGACGCGGAGCAGAAAAAGATTTTCGACGACATGCACGAAAAGGAGGCTGAAGTGCTAGCCAAAATTCTCTCGGAGCGGTATGAAATCCCCTATGTCGACCTATCCCGCATCATACTCAACGTCAACGCAGTGAAACTCGTCACTGAAGATATCGCCCGCAAAGTAAAAATTGTTGTTTTTTCTATCGACAAGTACCGCGTAGGGGTGGCAGCGCAAACACCAAAAGACCCTGAGGTAGCGCTCGTGCTCGAAGACCTCATACACCAAGGATACACTCCGACACTCCACATTGCCTCTGAATTTGGCATAGCACATGCATGGGAAGGCTACAAAGAAGTATCTTACGCAAAAGCATCAACCGCTGGGGTCATGTCGGTTTCCGACGAAACGATGCAACGCTATGTGTCCATCATTAAAACGATTGGGGATGTAAAGGCAGTGGTCGAAGAGTCGGTCGCCTCAGGAGACACACACGCACTCTCCACTGTGGTCGAGATCATTCTCGGCGGAGCGATCGCAACGGGGGTGTCCGACGTGCACATAGAGCCAGAAAAAGAAACAGTACGCGTCCGTTTTCGCCTCGACGGTATTCTTCAAGATGTGGTGGGGATAACTCCAGTAAATTACAAAAAAGTGCTTTCGCGCATCAAGCTCCTTGCTGGGGTGAAGCTCAACCTGACTCACGAGGCACAAGACGGTCGTTTTACGATAAAAATAAATGACCTCGACGTGGAGGTTCGCACATCCATCATCCCCGCTGCATATGCGGAGTCCGTCGTGATGCGTATCTTGAATCCTCGCTCGATTTCCGTACCTCTCGAAGAGCTCGGCATGGACGAATACTTCTATAAAATAATGACCGAGCAAATAGGGAAGCCAAACGGCTTAATTCTCACGACAGGGCCCACAGGCTCCGGAAAAACGACCACACTCTATGCATGTCTGAAAAAACTGCGCAGCCCACAAATTAAAATCATTACCATTGAAGACCCCATTGAGTATCACCTCGAAGGAATCTCACAAACACAGATCGACCACAGTAAAGGCTACGATTTCAGCCACGGCCTTCGTGCTGCAGTGCGCCAAGACCCTGACGTCATCATGGTGGGAGAAATTCGTGACGAAGAGACCGCCTCCGTGGCTATCGACTCTGCGCTCACTGGCCATCTCGTCTTCTCCACACTCCACACAAACAACGCTGCGGGCGCGATACCTCGCCTCATCGACATTGGGGTAAATCCAAAAATCATTAGCTCCGCACTCAACATCGCTATTGGACAGCGTCTCGTCCGCAGGCTTTGCATACACTGCAAAGAAGAGTACATTCCTGAAGGGAAAGAGCGCGAAGCACTCCTCCGTGAATTTCCTGAGATTAAAAAATATCGCCCCGAGGTCGAACTTCCCGAAAAAATCTGGAGGCCAGTCGGTTGTGAAAAATGTTCTCTTACTGGCTACAAAGGTCGCGTCTCCATCTACGAAGGCATACTCATGGACCGCGCCATCGAAGCCATACTCCGTGAAAACCCCAGCGAGCGTGAAATAAAAGAAGCCGCAAAGCCGCAGGGTATTCTCAACATGCGCCAAGATGGCTTTGTGAAGTGTATCAAGGGGATGACTTCTCTTGACGAGGTGGGTCGTGCCGTTGGTCTCGACGAAGGAAGATAACGAGTACTTTTGGCGAATTTCTTCGCTGACTTCGGCTTGTGGTACATCCAAAATTATCATTATCTTAGTGCCACAAAAACAGAAAACCCGCCATTGGCGGGTTTTCTGTCATCTCATTATCTTGCCAGTTTGAAAAAGAGAAGGGGTGGGAGACGTCGTCTTCCTCTTATCCTTACCCGCTCTTTTTCAAATCTACAAAATATTTTTGAACACACAACCTTTCAAATAACTACTTTAATCAAAGTTGAAAAAAGTTAAATGCATTCCTTAGGTGTCCGCCAGCACGCACGCACGGGGCGGCAACCAGTGGGTCCTAGGAGAAACATCATGGAAGCCTGTGGGGCCTTAATTATTTGAAAGGTTCTATATTCAAAAGCAGTATTGAAATATAACCTCTATGCTGTCAACAAAACATAACGCGTGCCCTAAAACTCATTCCTTTTGGGAATGAGACATATTGTGGCATACTGAGAAAGAAATTGAGGACTGCAGCCTTCGCTGTGACTTCTACTTCTTGATTACTGTAGAGACTCTATCACAATCCAAAATTTATGTCAAGTAATTCCCCTCATTCCCCAATCGACCATAAAGAAGCCCTGTTTTTGGACCAAAAACTCCGTCCTGAGGTGTGGGCAGACTACGTCGGGCAAACACATATAAAGCAGAATCTTGAGATACTCCTCGCTGCCGCAAAAGAGCGCGCCCACCCACCAGAACACCTTCTGTTTTATGGTCCACCGGGGCTCGGAAAAACGACGCTTGCACACCTTATCGCCAAAGAAACAGGCACGCAGATGAAAATCACCTCGGGGCCCGCGATAGAGAAGGTGGGCGACTTGGCGTCGATACTCACCAATCTCAATGCAGGGGACATTCTTTTTATCGACGAAATCCATCGCCTCAACAAAATGGTCGAGGAGGTGCTCTACCCCGCAATGGAGTCGGGGGTGCTCGACATCATCATCGGTAAAGGTCCTTCTGCGCGCACCATCCAACTCGAGCTTCCGCCATTCACTTTGATTGCCGCCACCACACGCATCGCACTGCTCTCTGCCCCTTTGCGTTCGCGTTTTTCTGGTGGAGTCTTCCGTCTTGAGTTTTATACCGAAGCGGAGATCGAGGAAATAGTTACCCGCTCCGCAAATATCCTTGGCGTTCCCTTGGAGAGTGGCGCTGGTCGTGAGATAGCCATGCGCAGCCGCTTCACTCCGCGCACCGCAAACTACTTTTTGAAACGCGCACGTGACTGGGCACAAGTGCATAAAACTGCACTTGATGAGACCGCGGTTAAAGAAGCACTGCGGCTACTTGAAATAGACGAGATAGGACTCGGACAGCCAGACCGCCACATGCTCACTATTCTTATTGAAAAATTCGGAGGCCGGCCTGTCGGCTTGGGCACCATAGCTGCCGCCACAAGCGAAGAAGCCGCTACAATCGAAGAAGTGTATGAACCTTATCTCCTGAAGCTTGGCCTCATCGAGCGCACACCACGCGGCCGCACACCTACGAAGAAGGCGTATGATCATCTTGGCTTTGACTTTCCCCAGGAGCTACAAGAAAAATTATTGTAATACAAAAACCATGTCCGGACATTCAAAGTGGGCGCAAATAAAGAGACAAAAGGGAGCGGAGGACGCGAAGAAGTCCAAAGTGTTCGGCAAGCTGGGTAGCCTCATCGCGACGGAGTCAAAAAAGGCTGGTGGCGACATTAATGCACCAGGACTACGCACAATGATTGAAAAGGCGAAGAAAGAAAACATGCCTAAGGACACCATTGAACGGGCTATAAAAAAAGGTGCGGGGGGTGAAGCGGAGATAATGGAGTCGCTCACCTACGAAGCCTACGGCCCTGGGGGTTCTGCCCTCATCATCGAGGCGTTCACGAGTAACCGCAATAAAGCTGCGCAGGAGATAAAGCACCTCCTCACCCGTAGCGGCGGCTCGCTTGCCGCCCAAGGTGCAGCAGCATGGGCGTTTACAAAAAATGAGGAAGGTGTTTGGGAGCCCAACAGCACCATTCCACTTTCTGATGAAGACGGCGCTATGCTCGCCACCATCATCGAAGACCTCGAAGCAAATAGTGAGGTGCAAGACGTCTACACCAACGCTGACTAATGAATTACACTAACTACGCCGATAGCATGGGTTAACGTAATTTGTGAGTGTATAAAAAACCCCGCGCAGGGGTTGTGGTTTCACGTTATAGGAAAATCGTTGGTGCTTTTGTGTTGTGTGCGATCGAAAAAAACATCAGTACCACCAGCGCGACGAAAATCACGTAAAGTGGGACGAGAGAATTCCAAACATTCTTCACAAAGACAATCAAGTTTTTCATAAACACTCCTTTAAAAAAACTCTCCGCCTATTAAAATGCAAAACATGTGGAAAGTAAAGCGCCGCGCCACGTCCTTTTTCTCGTGCTAACATAGTGAGATGAAAGTTATTGCTATTGACCCCGGATTTGGGCGCTGCGGAGTTGCCATGCTCAGTGGGAATGGCTCGTCGCCCGTGCTCACCTACTCCGCATGCATAGAGACAGAGACAAATACTCCATTTACCGAGCGGCTCCTCTTTGTGGCAAATGAGGTGGTGGCGCTCCTTGATGCCCACACCCCAGACACTATGGCCATCGAAGAGATCTACTTTACCAACAACGCAAAGACCGCAATCCACGTTGCAGAAATCCGTGGCATGCTCATCTACCTTGCCACCTCGCGAGGTATACCTGTTGTTGAATTTAACCCCCTCGCAGTGAAAGTTGCCATCACTGGATACGGTCGCGCCACAAAAGCGCAAGTCACTAAAATGGTAGAAAAGCTGGTTGCCATTCAGAAAAGGGCCATGCTCGACGACGAATACGACGCTATTGCACTGGGTATTACCGCACTTGCCTCAGCGCGCCATGCAAGTGTCCACGGTAAATAACCTTATGCACCCAGTGCACTTGCGGAAAAATAGTGATTTATGGTACAAAATGAAAAGTATCCTTTCTCTTCTCTCCATAAGGGGGCCAGTTGGGTTACGAATAATATTAACGTAAAAATATAATTCCATCATGAGTGACGACTTTCTTGTAGGAGTTCCCGTAGACGACGTTTTGGGTGATGCGGCATTCGATCCAAATGCCATCGACAGTGACGCTTTCCTCGACGACACAAAAGACATACTCGGGGTGGATGTGCCCGACGACATCCTTAGTGAGGACGACGATGGGCTTCTCGATGAATAAGCAATAAATAAAATCACCCGCGAGGGTGATTTTATTTATTCGATTTCAAAGGAAACAAATCGGAGCTTTCCTATTTTGAGCATGATCTGTTCGTTGATCACCATCAGTGGGTCGTCGAGCTTGTCTATGCCGTTCTTTTTTATTGCACCATCAGTCAAAAGTCTACGAAAATCTGTTTTTGATTCAACTATTTTTTGCTCTAAGAGTGCATCAACGAGGAGTGTCCCCGCCTTCACCTTCACCACAGCGACGTCTTCAGGTATTTCCTTTTTTTGGAATGTATGCACAAAGTGCTCCCGTGCAGTATTTCCCGCTCCACTTCCGTGATACAGCTCGACGATCTGTCCGGCGAGATTCATTTTCGCATCTTTCGGGTGCACAGCCCCGCTCGCAAGATCTCTAGAAAGTAGGGCGATTTGTGACATTGGCGCATACGTACAAAGTGTAAAGTATGAAACAAGGAGGGAGTCGGGGATACTCATGACTTTCCCAAACATATCATTCGGCTCGTCGGTGATACCTACGTAGTTGTCGAGTGATTTCGACATCTTCTCCTTTCCGTCGAGCCCGACGAGTAGCTCAAATGCGAGGACGGCTTGAGGTACCCTTTTGTTTATTTCCATTATTTTGCGGCCCATGAGCATGTTGAACGTCTGATCCGTCCCACCCACTTCAAGCGCACAGGAGCCGTATATCTGCGCGAGTACATCGGAGTCTATGCCTTGGAATACTGGGTAGAGCATCTCGTGCATAAATAAACTCTCGTTATCCTTTATTCTGTTTTGAAACATGTCACGTTCGACGAGCTGAGCGTGCGTGATATGTTTCAGACCCCAAAGTAAGCTGCGCATCGTGACGACGGAGACATTGCCATTACCAATTTTCTTCTGCATACGCGACTCTTCAAACGCAATTGTTTTTGCAAGAAATGTGTTGGGCGCGAAGTCAATGTGCACGGGGGCCTCCATCCCAGGGGCGTCCACATCCATCCCCGCCTTGTAGTCATCAGGAAGATTGAGGTCGGTAATAGTGGTGAACCAGTCCGAGTTACGGATCCATGAAAAAACCGCAGGGTCTGTGCTGAGAATTTTTACCACCTGATCGAGGTAGGTTTTCATATTCTCCTCAATCGCAGCTTGTTCCATCTCGGGGCGTGATTTGCTTTTTCCGGTAGGGTCTCCTATTTGTGCGGTGTAGTCTCCGATCAAAAAGATCACCTTACATCCCAAATCCTGCATTTGGCGAAGCTTGCGGAGTATGACTGCGTGCCCTAAATGCAGGTCGGGGCGGGTGGGGTCGACCCCAAATTTAATAATTATTTCTTCTGTACTTGTCCCATTTGCCTTCGCAATGAGTTTTTTGCGAAAAATGTCACCTGGGTCAGCAAATGTACCCACGCCTCGTGTGAGTATCTCTTCAATTTTTGACTCGACTTCATTTACTGCTTCAGTTTTTCCCATAAAACAAATCCTAACATAGCCCGAATATTTTGTCCTATTTGTGATAAACTCTAAAGAATCATGAAAAAACGCAAACAGGGGAGTTTTAGGGTTTTGCACTCAATAAAAATACTCATTATTGTGTCGCTTATTGCGAGCATTTTCTTCCTGAGTGCGTTTCTTGTATGGGCGGCATCCATAGAAATCCCCGACTTCAGCCTCTTTGAAACGCGTAAGGTTTCTGAGTCCACAAAAATTTACGACCGCACAGGGAAAATACTTCTCTACGACGTGCACAAAGACGTACGGCGCACACTTGTGTCATTTGATGCTATTAGCCCATATGTAAAGAATGCAGCAGTGGCCATAGAAGACGATCAATTCTATCAACACCATGGCATTATCTTAAGGGCAATACTGCGCGCAACACTCGTTAACCTCGGTCTACGCGAGGGGTACGCTGGGCAGGGTGGTTCCACTATCACTCAGCAAGTGATAAAAAACGCACTACTCACAAATGAAAAAACTATTGCACGCAAAGTGAAGGAGTGGATACTTGCAGTGAAACTCGAGCGCGTCCTCACAAAAGAACAAATATTGAACCTTTACCTAAATGAAGCTCCGTATGGGGGAAATATTTACGGGGTTGAGGAAGCGAGTGTGTCGTACTTCGGCAAAAGTGCGAGCGCGGTCTCGCTTGCTGAAGCAGCGTACCTCGCTGCGCTCCCTCAATCCCCAACGCGCTATTCTCCGTATGGAAACAATGTTGAGCTCCTTCAAAAACGCAAAGATGCAGTGCTACAAAAAATGAAAGACTTGGGTTCCATCACTTTGGATGAATACACCGAGGCACAGGAGGAAAAAGTACTTTTTATACCCCAAGAGGAGCGTGGTATACGCGCGCCACACTTCGTCATGTTTGTGAGAGAAAAACTTGTAGAGCTTTATGGTGAGGAAACACTCAACGAAGGTGGGCTTCGCGTCATCACCACTATTGATATGGAGCTACAGGCTAAGGCAGAAAAAGTGGTGAAAAAATACGCGGACGAAAATGAAAAAATGTTTAATGCCTCAAACGCTGCACTGGTGGCGATAGATCCAAAAAATGGGGAAATACTCACCATGGTCGGATCGCGAGATTATTTTAATATTAAAAACGAGGGTAACTTCAATATTGCACTCGCAAAAAGACAACCTGGTTCTGCGTTTAAACCTTTTGTTTATGCAGCGGGACTTGAGGCTGGCTACACCGACCAAACCGTGCTTTTCGACGTGCCCACGCAGTTTTCTACGCGCTGTGACACAGAGGGGAGGCCACTCAATCCGGCCAGCGACGAAAGTATTTGCTATATGCCAGAAAACTACGACCTCCAATATCGAGGCCCAATATCTCTACGGAACGCACTCGCTCAGTCGATCAACATACCCGCAGTAAAGATGCTCTATCTTGTAGGGCTCGACCACGCAATCGACATCGCGGAACGCATGGGTATTACGACGCTCGGAAAAAAAGAGCGCTACGGTTTGACCCTTGTGCTTGGTGGTGGTGAGGTGTCACTACTCGACATGACGAGCGCGTATGGAGTTTTTGCAAACGACGGAAAGAGGACTCCGTACACAGGAATACTCCGCGTCGAAGACACTCGTGGATTGGTACTCAATATTTTTGCAACGACTTCCTCACAAGTAATAAACCAAGAAGTTGCACGAAAAATATCTGACATGCTCTCGGACAACGTTGCGCGCACACCCGCATTTGGCGCACAATCATTTCTCAACTTTGAAAACAGAGAAGTCGCAGTAAAAACGGGGACCACAAACGACTACCGCGACGCTTGGATTGTTGGCTACACACCATCACTCGCTGTTGGCGCATGGGCGGGAAATAACAACAATACTCCAATGGAGAAAAAAGTTGCGGGTTTTATTATCGCACCGCTCTGGAATGCTTTTTTCACAGAGGCATTCCC
>JAYTEB010000152.1:0-1378 GCA_043735605.1 Candidatus Lloydbacteria bacterium
CAGTCCACCCGCGACTTTTGCAAAAAAACTCCCGATCACTTCGTCGGTCACCAACATTTCTGTAATAAAATCAGGAAAACCAAATTCTTCCGAAAGTCGTGTGCGGCGCTCCCACGGGAGCTCGGGCATCGTAGCTTTTAAGTTTTGAAACTCGGGAATCTCAGAAATCTTCATTTTAGGCAAATCGGGCTCGGGGAAATAGCGGTAGTCATTTGCGCTCTCCTTTTTGCGCTGACTGAATGTTTTCCCTGCGTTTTCGTCCCAGCCGCGTGTCTCTTGCACTACCTTTTCCCCGCGGCCGAGCACCTCTGCATGGCGCTTTATTTCGTAGGCGATAGCATCCCCAACGGACTTAAATGAGTTAATGTTTTTTACTTCCACCTTCGTACCAAACGTCTCTGTTTCGGAAATAGAAATATTTGCTTCAACGCGCATCTCGCCTTTTTCCATATTGGCATCTGATGCCCCAAGGTAACGGAGGAGGAGCTGCAACTCTTTTGCAAAGCGCATTGCAGTTTCTGCGTCGTGTATCACAGGCTCGGTCACGAGCTCCATCAGAGGCACTCCTGCGCGGCTATAGTCGACGAGTGAGTAGTCTCCCCTGTCGTGGCGCGAGCTACCCGTGTCTTCCTCCAGATGCACGCGTGTGATGTCGATGCCCGCGAGCTGTCCCCCTGACACCAGCGGATATTTGTATTGGCTAATCTGATACCCTTTGGGAATGTCCGGATAAAAATAGTTTTTTCTGTCCCACTCGGTAAAGTCCGCAAGTGTCGAGCCGAGCGCGGTACCCACGCGCAGCACGTGCTCCACTGCCTTCCTGTTGATCACGGGAAGTGTCCCAGGCTGCGCAGTGCACACGGGGCAAATATTCCAGTTTGGCCGCACCTCGTCGGGCGTATTTTTGCAGCGACAAAACATCTTTGTCGCCGTCTTTAGCTCCGCATGTACTTCCAAACCAATGGTTGTTTTATATGCCATATATTCGTTAACTGGATTCTAGCACAACCGATTTTGATTAAAGTGTTGACAATGTAATAATTTAAGGTAATTTGTAAGCAGTCACTTTGCACATAGACATCAGGAGAAATCTCATGGAATTTTTGCACATATTAGCAATGCTCACCTCGCTGTGGATATTCGTCTCCCTCGGCGTGGCGCTCTCGCTCGACCAAGTGGTAAATCCTACATCATGGCATTTACGCTTTCTGCGTACAGCATACGATGATGGACTCTCTCCTAGAACGCACTGCCGGTACTTCTGGTACGCACTCGCAGCACCCTAAGAACCTATCCACTATCCCCTAAACCCGCCTCAGCAACAAAGAAACAAACGCCAGTATAATCATTTGGCGACTGGTGGACAATTTCCGCTCGC
>JAYTEB010000153.1:0-3370 GCA_043735605.1 Candidatus Lloydbacteria bacterium
TCCCGTGCATTGCACAGGTACCCAGTCATCCTTCGTGCCAATGAGATACTAGCACAACCACCCAGCGCGGGTGGTTTTTTCATCCCCGACCAAAGCAGCGCGAGCTACTTGGTGTGGATATGCATATAGATATCCTCGAGCGCGCGCACGGCGTCGCCCACCGCAATATTGTTCTGGTGGTAGAGTCCGTCGGTGCAGTCGCCAGCCGCCCAAATCCCAGGCGTCTTTGTCTGCTGGGTGCGTGGGTCGGTGACTATCTGGCCATAGGGGTTTAATTCTACGAGTCCTTTGACATATTCCGTCGCAGGAATAAGCCCAACCTCGACAAAAATGCCACCACAGGGGATTTCCTTTATTTGCCCGTCTGTCATGTCTTTGTAAACCATTGTCGTAACAAACTGCTCACCCCGTACTTCGACGAGCTCAGTGTTTACAATGCCCTTCATTTTTGGATTCGCTAAAACCTTCTCGACGGTGACGGGGTCGGCGCGATACTCTCCGCCGCGCTGCAGTAGCGTGACGGACTTGGTGTATGCAAGGAGCTGCGCTGCTGTTTCGAAGCCGGCATTGCCTCCACCAATGACGACGACGTCTTTGCCCGCGAAGAGTGGGCCATCGCACGATGCGCAGTAGGTGATGCCCTTGTTTTCAAACTCCACGGCCCCAGGGATATCGAGCTTTCTGCGCTTTGAGCCAGAAGCCACAAGTACCGTTTTTGTTTCATGTACCCCACCTGCGTCGGTCATGACCTTAAATCCTCCTTCAGTTTTTTCAATTTTGGTGACGAGTTCGTGCTCTTTGATGTCCACAATATCAGACTTATAAGCTTCGAGGTGCCCTTTCAGATCCTCTGCGAGCTTTGCCCCAGGGAGGCTTATGGTACCAATCCAGTTTTGAATCCCGTCCGAAACGATTGACTGACCGCCCCACTCATAAGTAATAAATAATGTTTTTAAGCGTTTACGCGCCGCATATACTCCTGCTGCTACCCCTCCGGGGCCTCCACCGATGATAACCAAATCGTACATATATGTATTGTGAGATTAATTTCGTGGATGTTTATGCCCGCGCATTGCGTCGTTGTCGTCTGCGGTGGTCGTTGAGTAGTAGCTGACTACAACTCAACGACACTCCTCGACTCCGCCTCGCACTGCATCGTGCAAAACCATCCAGAGATTTTATAAAATATTTACCGAAGCTTCGATCTCCTTAAAAAACTCGGAATCACTCCAAGGTCATCGTCATCTTCATCGTCATCAATTTTCGTAGAAGTAAATCCCTCTTGTCTTCCGGTATTGCGTTGTTTTTCCTCTGGGACAGTGTTGAAGATTGCGCGCTCGGTATTGTCTCTGTCTTTGCGCACTGCGTCGACAAGTTTTTCCTCGGGTTTTGCAAAAAGTGTTTCCTCCGCGTCCTTCTCTTCACTACGCTCCACTTCGTTTTCCGAAGGTTTCTTTTCACGCTGTTCACCCCCAAACTTTTTAGCAGTTCGGCCATTTGCGTCTGGGAATCCTGATGCAATAACGGTGATTTTGATCTCTCCCTTACGAAGCTTGCTGTCGATAATGGCACCGAAGATAACGCGTGCGTTTTGGTCGACGGATTCTGTGATGATTTTTGCTGCTTCCTGGATTTCGTTCATGGTCATGTCCTCTCCGCCTGCTATTGCAAAGAGTACGCCGCGTGCCCCATTGATAGATACATCAAGAAGGGGGGAGTTGATAGCCATGCGTGCAGCTTCGACAGCACGGTTTTCCCCTGTTGCTACCCCTATACCCATGAGCGCCGTTCCTGCGTTTGCCATTACCGCCTTGATGTCGGCGAAGTCCACGTTGATGAGCCCAGGGGTGATGATGAGGTCAGATATGCCCTCTACTGCTTGGCGCAAGACTTCGTCGGCCTGTGCAAATGCGGAGAGAATGGTGGTGTCCTTGGAATTGTTGAGCAGCTTGTCGTTGGGGATGACGATGAGTGCATCAACCTCGGCTTCGAGTGCCTCAAGGCCGCGGTCGGCGAGCATCATGCGCTGTGAACCCTCAAAAAAGAATGGCTTGGTGACGACGCCTATGGTGAGCGCATTGAGCTCTCGCGCAGTGCGCGCCACGATGGGGGATGCTCCCGTGCCCGTACCACCGCCCATCCCACTCGCAATGAAGACCATGTCGGCACCCTTGAGTGCCTCCTGTATCTCTTCCTTTGTTTCCTCGGCTGCGCGCTTGCCAAGCTCTGGGTTCATGCCCGTTCCCAAGCCCCGTGTGAGATTTTTTCCAATATGAATTTTTTTACTTGCAAGTGAGTTATGCAAATCTTGCGCGTCGGTATTGGCGACGATGAACTCCACCCCCGTCACCTTTGAGCGCATCATGTGATTGATGGCATTCCTGCCCGAGCCTCCAACCCCCACGACTTTGATGCGTGCGAATGCTTCGATTTCCGGATTAATTTTAGCCATAGTAAAAAATAACGTTTGCTCGATAATACCTAAAAGTATAGCAAAATAGGGGAATAAAGCGAAGTATGTAAATTCATTCCATGCTCATGGTTCCTACGGCATGAGCTGTTTTACCAGATTGGAAAACATAGACTTGATGTTGTCGAGCATTCCGCTCCCGCCCTGCATTGTGGGGCGGTCGTTCGTCGCACCCCAAATGCATAGCCCGTATGCGACGAACCAAGAGGTGTCTTTGACGTGTTTTTTTGATTTTGGATTGTTGGCAAACTCAATGTTGCTCGCCGGTATCTTGGAGGGAAGGCGCATTGCCACCCGCGCAAAGTCTTCGATGGTCTCGAGCCCCGACCCACCACCCGTGAGGATGATCCCTGCAGGCAAGAGCTCGTGCTTACCTATTTTTTTCAAATGTGCGATGACGAGACTAAACATATCCTCGAGGCGAGAGAGTATAATGTCGTTCAGTTTCTTTTTGGGAAATTCGTGCCCACTCTTACCGAGCTTGATGAGCTCTGCCTCCTCAAGTGGAATCTTTAGCCCGAGCGCGATGTCGTTGGTGATATTCGTCGAGCCGATGGGGAAAATTTCAAGTGAAATAGGAAGACCTTCTTCGTACACCACAATAGAAAGCGTCTCGGCGCCGATATTTGCGAGCACGCAGCCCGCTACGCGCTGCGCTTTGGTGAGTGCGACAAATGATGCAGCGATGGGGGAGGCACAAGCGTCGACAGGCTCGATACCCGCTTCTTCGACTGCGCGGATGAGGTCGCCTAAGTGCTGGTCGAGGCAGGTGACAATGAGGCATTTTGCCTCGAGCTTAAGGCCGCGCATGCCGGCCGGCCGGCCATAGATTTTCTTCCCGTCGATCATGTATTCGATGGGGACGGTATGCAGTACCTTTTTGTTGGGCGCATTATGGAG
>JAYTEB010000154.1:0-1370 GCA_043735605.1 Candidatus Lloydbacteria bacterium
GGTACTTTGCGAAGAAAGATAAACATGAGAGTATTACCAATGCACAAGTGGCTCAAGTGGTCTGGATGATTAACCATCGACCACGCAAGTCACTCAACTTGGAAACTCCTTGCAAGGTATTCTGGGCATGTTGCGTTTCAAGTTAGAATTAAAGTCTGCATTATGTTCGCACAAAAAGGTTTCCAAAGAATCAGAGCGGTGCCCTGCCTTGGTCTCGTTGGCACGGAATCGGCGCGCACAGAATAATCTACGGAATCGGCGCGCACAGAATAATCTAAAGTCATCACGCACGCGGGAAGGGTGCGCAGGCACTCCTCGTCTTAGCGCCCACCAAAATAGGTTCGAATGCTGTACGGTAAAGACCCTCATGACAACTTTTTATCCGCATGACCCGAAAGATTTGCTATGTTTTGCTTCTACAATTAAACATCCACTGCACACCAAACTTGTCGGCACACGAGCCAAAGTAGTCTCCCCAGAACATTTCTTGTAATTGCATTTCGACTTTTCCACCATCTGAAAGGCGTTTAAATAATTCGTCTGTTTCTGTGCGAGTGTCTGGTTCGAGGTTTATGTAAATATTATTTCCAAACTTTACATTAAAGCCCATAGATTCTGGAGCATCTGTTCCCATAAGCTGTAGTCCCCCAAGAATAGGGAGGGCGACGTGCATCACAAGATTTTTATCTGCCTCCGGCATCTCGGGTTGCCCATCTTGCGGGGGGACTTCGCCCATGCGGTGGATACCATCGACAAAATCGCTGCCAAAAACTGACTTATAGAAATGAAAGGCTTCCTCGGTGTTGCGATGAAAATTAAGATATATACTTGTTTTTGCCATAATGATATTTTAGATGCTTATAAGATGCCCCCTATGTGCCGTGTCCCTAGAGTGCCAACTTTTCCTTTGTGCGCATGGTCGAGCGGACGGCGATGCGCTTTTTCTCTACGCGAATGTCGATGTCTCTGGCATCTCCACTTCCCTTTGTGCCGACGGTAACCACACCTCCTGCCATCATGCGCTCGGTGATGATGGCCGACGCTACGGGGGTGAGAATTTTGTCTTGGATGAGGCGGCGCAGAGGCCTCGCACCGTACTGTGGGCTGTAGCCCACTTTCGCGAGGTGGGCGAGGGCGTCAGGAGAAATGATAAGCTTTATCTCTTTTGTGGCCAAACGGACGCGGAGCTTCTCTACTTGGATACTCACGATGTTTGTGAGCGCCAAAGGTGAGAGCACGTCGAACATAATGATGTCATCGAGACGGTTCAAAAATTCGGGCCTAAAATAATCTTTGAGACGACCCATTACCTTTTCTTTGGTTTGTGCATACTCGTCTGCATCACTGTGGTTACCGAAACCTATGGTTTG
>JAYTEB010000155.1:0-1369 GCA_043735605.1 Candidatus Lloydbacteria bacterium
CGGAGCACGCCGACGTATATCCCCTGCTTTTTGTGCACGTCGACGACACCCTCCTCGAGCGGAAGCATGCCATGCACGCGCACGGGCTTTCCCTCGTACTGCCCTTCCCCCGCGCCGTCATGCGCCATTTTTTCCACCTTCATCGAGAATGTCTTTTGCATGATGTAAGACTACGCGAACTTGACAATTTTGCAAATAAGTATAAAAAGAGGTTTAGATTCGTCACAGGAGATAGCGCATGCAAAGCATAGGAAAAGCATTGGGGACCGCAGCGGTGTGGGCAGGCGTCGCAGGTCTCTCATACTTGTTTAACTCTTTTAATGTCTTTGACTCTACTGGAGCGGTACTTCTAGTTATCTGTGCCGCAATTGCGACCATGACCATTTGGGATAAAGGGTAATCCCCCATCAATCAAGTGCAGACTCCCTCTGCACTTTTTTATTTTTGAATTGCGAAATGGTATACTCATTCCATGAAACTGATTGTAATACGACACGGAGAAACGGACCTCAACAAAGAAGACCGATTGCAGGGGTCCCGAGGCCCCAACGAGGGCCTAAACGAGTATGGCCGCGAGGTCATTCAAAATCTCCGAAACTCGCTACTCTTGATACCGGAAATCATCTACGCCTCCCCACTCCGCCGCACACAGGAAACTGCACACATATTAAACGAGCGTTTTGATGTAGGCATAGTCCTCACCGACGCACTCGCAGAGCGCGACTTTGGTACACTCTCGGGAAAGCCGCGTAGTGAAGTCGACCCAAAAATACTTGAAGATGACCTCGAGGGGCACTATGACTACTCACCATATGGGGGCGAGTCAGTGGAAGAGGTGTCAGCACGCGTCCGCACATTCATTGCGTCACTAGGAGTGCATAAAGAAAAAATGGTCATGCTCGTGACGCACCGCGGGGTCATCCGCATCCTCTACGACCTCTACCCAGACGGCGCGTTTCCCGAAAACATTATCCCCGGCTCAAAACACGTGTTTGAGATCCCATAAAAGAATGATCCTAGAGAGGTCCGTTCTGTGTAGGATATGTGGGATATGTGCGACTGATGGTCTCCAGATACAGGCCCTCTACTTTGGTGCGTGCCCATGCCGTCTTGCGCAAGAAAGTAAGGCTTGATTTTATACTCGGATTCAGCTCGAAGCACTTGATGGGGACACGAGCGTTCATTTCTTCCCACCCAAGCTGCGTGAGTAGATACTCCAGAATAGCCTCGAGGGTCTTTCCGTGCAGCGGGTTGTTGGGGTGTTTGGATGGCTCGTACATGCGTGCGGGTTATGTTCGTCAGGGTGTACCGTATTCCTTGATAAGCCAGTGGCGCAATTCGCGTGCCTGAGGGCTATTCGTGGTCGCAA
>JAYTEB010000156.1:0-3342 GCA_043735605.1 Candidatus Lloydbacteria bacterium
CGCGAATAATCCATACCCGAAGTGAAGAGGAGTGCACCTTCTACTGACTCAATGAAATGCCTCTTTGGATCATACTGAAACAAATTATGTGGGTGTGCCTCACTAGGGAATAACGCTTCTCGTATGCGGGGAGAGTGCACGGCCTTTCGACGAATGGCGATGGAGAGCGGTGTTTCCGTTGCCATTAAAAGCATCTCCGACGAGCCGTAGGTGTTGAGTACGTGGGCGGGGTCTTTGGTGCCGATGAGCCCCATCACATATGTTCTCCATTCTTCAGTAAAGCCCTCGCTACACATCATCAGCTTTGTGTGGCATTTTTTCCAGTTGACTCTTTTTGCTCCTGTCTCAAGCACGTCTTTAATAAAAAATGGGTGCCCGATAAGGATGACTTGATCAAACTGACCTGCGTACCGGGCAGCCACATCAATGATACCGTCACGATTTAGCCCCGCGGTAACGACAGTGAGGGGAAACCTCTTTGCAATGTCAAAGAGTGGAAGTGTGGTTGCAATCCCTGAGGTGTAGACCCCCATGGGGAAAGCGATGATCGCAAGTGTGGAGCGCTCATGACTCATTCCAAAAAGTTTTTGGAATATGTACTCATGGTAGGCCACTGCGTCTTTATTCGCTTCGCTCCCTCTTGGCCAGTAGAGTGGATTCCCCGTGGTGCCGGAACTCGAGGCAATAATATTGGCCGAGGTGAGACTCCCCTTTGCCATGCGTAACTCGACGGGATACGGCAGAATATAATTTTTCTTGGTGGTTTTGGGAACGTCTCGTATATCCGTGATGAGGCGTGCCTTCCTTTCCGAGATTCCCTCTGCTCGAAGAAAGGAGCGATACGCGGGGACATGCTCTCGCGCGTGGCGGAATATCGCCATTGCCTGTGCTTGTTTCATTGGTTCACGATTGGGCATAACGTGGGAGGAACGCTTACGAGAGCGCGCGGAGAAACTGAGTCATTTTTTCAACGTCAGGAGCGAGCGAGCGGTCCTCATGGACGGTGCGCGACACCTTGCGCGCGTCACGATACAAAGACCTTGCGGCAGAGGAGAAGTGCTTGTGGTCGTCGATCACATCAGCCGCCTGAAGCAGAGCAATAAGCTCAATGGCAAAAATGACATACACATTGTCGATCACTCGGGCGAGGAGCAGCGCCGCGTCAGTACCCATACTTACCACGTCCTGATTTGATCCGTTTGTGGAGATGGAGTGTATTGAGTGAGGAAATGCAAAAGTCTGGTTTTGTGCGACGGTCGAGGTGGCGACAAATTGAAGACCCTGCAGTCCAAGTGTGAGACCTGGGGTGTTGAGGTTCAAAAATGGAGTGAAAACACCATTTACTTTTTCGTCGAGCAGGTAGTTGATGCGACGCTCCGAGAGCAGAGAGGATTTTACGACAGGAATCTTCAGTTGATCGATCATCGTCGCAATATAGTCACCATGGAAGTTTCCACCATGAAGAAAACGTTTTTCTTTTGCGTGAATGAGCGGGTTGTCTGTTGCGGAATTTATCTCAATGCGAATGACTCCCTCTGCATGCGTCAGTGTGTCTATGAGTGGACCAATTATTTGTGGAATGCAGCGAAATGAGTACACATCTTGAATTGCTTTCGGAAGTGCGAATGTCACATCCCCAAGCGCACCTTTTTTTGAGTCCTTTCCGTAGCGTGGCTTCAGGCGCTGTGAGTCTGAAAGTAATTTACGCAGTGTAGCCGCAGCCTGCCCCTGCCCCTCGTGTGGACGCAGGAGGTGGAGCTGTGATGCGATGCTATCGTCATATGCGCCGATTGTTTCGAGAGAAAAAGCGCCGAGGCGTAGTGCGAGCGAGGAGAGATTCTTCACGTCACGCAAAAGTACTACTGATATTCCCGCCATCACGGAGGTGCCGTTGATCAATGAAATACCCTCTTTTATTTCTAGTGTATATGGAGAAATTTTAAGCTTCTTAAGGACGGTTGCGGTGGGTTGTCGGCGACCTTTGTAAAACACCTCACCCTCACCAATGAGTGCGAGCGCAATGTGGGCCAGCTGCACTAAGTCACCACTCGTACCCACTGCACCGTGCTCTGGTACAACGGGGATAATGCGGTGGTTGATGAAGGTCGAGAGTTGCCGCAAGAGTGCGACCGATACGCCCGAGGCACCCTTCGCAAGAGTATTGAGCCGAATGACCATTGCAGAGAGTACGAAGTCTTGACGGATAGGCGCCCCCGCCCCACTCGCATGGGAGCGAACAAGATTTTTTTGGAGCTCTGCGAGATTGTGCTTGTCTATAATACGACTGGCCATAGGACCGAAGCCAGTATTTACCCCGTAGATAATTTGTTTTTCTGCACGTTCATGGAGAAATTTGTACGCTGCGGCAACTGCGGGAAGATTTCTCTTTACCACTACCTTCACGCTCGGGTTGTCGATGATAGACCAGACGTCGCTGGGTGTGAGTGATGCTCCGTCGAGATCGATCGTATTACTGCGGACTGCTCTTGGTCTTGCGTTTATCATGAAATAAATTATAGCATTTTATAGTATATATGTCAAACACCCTCCTGCTGCAGCTCCTCGACGAGTTTCTTGGCCTTACTGGAGAGTTTGGTGGGGGTCTTGATATTCACGTGGATGAGAGTATCCCCTGCGCGCCCGCGGCCATGTGCGGGTACACCTTTTTCCTTGAGGCGTAGCGTGTCGCCAAATTTCACGCCTTCGGGGATCTTGACTTCAGTCTGCTTCCCGTCGAGTGTGGTGATTTTGTACACTCCCCCAAGTAGTGCGTCTGAAAGTTTCACATCGAGCGTCATGACCAGATTCATCCCCTCGCGATGGTACGTGGCATGTGGCTTCACGTGCACCTTTATGTAGAGGTCGCCCGCCACGCCCCTCGCGACAGCCTCGCCGCGGCCACTCATGCGGAGCATCTCGCCCGCGTTAATGCCGACGGGCACGTTGATCTCGATTTCCTCGTGTTTTTTTACGACACCCATCCCTGCGCATGTTTTACATTTCTCCTCGGGGATTTCCCCTACCCCCGCACACGCCGTACAAGTTGCAACCGTCGAGAATGTCCCGAGGAACGACTTGCGCAGCTCATTGATGCGCCCCTTGCCGCTACACGTGCTGCATTTTTTCATTTTCGTCCCAGACTTGGCACCGGAGCCGTGGCAAGTGTCGCACGCAGAAGTCTTACCGAGACTCACCTTACGCTTGGTGCCGAAAACACTCTCTGCAAAGGTGATTTCGATGTCAACGGAAATATCACGCCCCCGCTCGACGCGCGGCCCCCCTTGGTTAAATCCTGCGCCGAAAAAGTCATTGAAAATGTCTCCGAGGTCCACACCGTCGAAC
>JAYTEB010000157.1:0-3339 GCA_043735605.1 Candidatus Lloydbacteria bacterium
ACTCACGTGCCCATGGAGACCGCACTCAGTGAGTGGCTCACTCTGCTTGATATTTGGGTAGGTAAATTGAATATCGAGCCCTACCCCCGTGCATTGCACAGGTACCCAGTCATCCTTCGTGCCAATGAGATACTCTGACGACGTATACTTAACTGCGCCACCGTCACTACCGGGAACTACTGTTTGCACAACGCCTTTGCCAAACGTGTTTTCCGTACCAGCGATTACCGCAAGGCCACGGTGCTTCAGTGCCGTGGCGACAACCTCAGATGCGGATGCACTTGCGCCATTAACCAACACGAGGATTGGGAGACCCTTCGCAATATTCTTTGGCGTTGTGTGGAGAATCCAATGCACAGGGGGAAGATACGACTCGATGCCTTCGTTTCCCCTAGTCAGGATCACGTCCCTCGGCGAATCATCGAAGAGCCTAATGAGGTTGTATGCTTCATCCAAGCGCCCACCAGGGTTATTTTCCATATTGAGGATGAGCCCATCAAGCTTTCCACCGGCGTCGCGCACTCGTCTCGCTAGGTGCAACTCTACCTCAGCAGCAAGCTTATCTTGAAACTGCTTCGCGTTGATATGGGCATAGGTCTTTCCGTTGTAGGAAATGAGATTGCTCTCGACCCTCACCATCCTCACGACCTCGCGCACAAGGGTGAATTCGAGTGCTTGATCCATATCCTTTCGCACAACACGGATACTTACCCGCGTCCCCTCTGCTCCACGAAGTAGCTTCACTGCATCATCACTACTCTTAAGCGATTTCGTTAGGATGGGTTGGCCACCCTCGGGAGTGATGTGCGTAATGAAGTCACCCGCAAGTATGCCTGCACGCTGTGCGGGAGTACCCTCGATAGGATTGATGACGAGGACGGGAGAGCGGGGACCCTTAAATATCTCAATACCGATGCCACCAAATTGCCCCGATGTGCTCTCCCTAAACTTCGCAAGCTCCTCCTTACTCAAATACTCCGAGTGAGGATCTGCGGAAGCACCTATTGCATGCTTTGCTTTGTCGATGCACTCTTTTTCGGTCGGCCGTGGGTACACATTGCTACAGAAAAAAACGAGGAGCCGCATGACCTCTGCAATTCCCTGACGCGCTTCCAGAAGTGTGGCGGGGTTCTCTCCAAATGGTGTGGAGACAGAAGTCTCGTTGGAGGTCTCGTTTTTACCACAAGCAGGTAGACCCATCAGCACCAGCGCAAAAGCACAAATGATACGTATATGACGCATGACTATTCCCTTTCAAAAAACACGAAGACACTATTACTCAGAGTATACCCACAAAAAGAATACGCAAGTTTTTTCACGCAATCTTCATAAAGTCTCATATCTTCTTCGTTTCCTTGTCGTTTTAAGCTGTTTTTGCTACGATATGTCGGTATTCGGACGGTTGTGCTGTTTTGGTAGATAACGCAAGGTAGTCAATCTGTTCCATTGTGAAATGAAATATGGATATATGGGCGGTTAGCTCAGTTGGTAAGACAACCCTCGCAGGGCCTCGGGGCCAGGTTGTCTTTTTCGTAGCAGTGTCCGCCTCCGCGGACGCATTGCACTATTCGTTTTCTCGCGAAAACGAATTCGAATAGAGCGAGCGCTCCACCAACTGAAATAGACCCTTGTGCGTAATTGAATATCATTAATGTATATGTTAGTATCGTAAAATATGGGCGGTTAGCTCAGTTGGTAGAGCGCCACTTTGACGTAGTGGATGTCAGAGGTTCGACTCCTCTATCGCCCACCCATAGAAACATCGGCGGAAACTGTGTCGGGGCGGGCTGTCGGCGTAGCCCTCGGCACGCTTCCGAAAATGGAATTCGCCTTTGTGTGCGCCATGAATTCATAAAGTTCCCCCCAATGTATTGAAAGAGCTTTGTCTTTGAGCATGGGGTTCGAGCCGATAGATTGGAAATATGTGCGCCACGCGAAGTAGTTTTCGCTCTTTTCCAATTCCACGGCTTCTCTCAAAGACAAAACAAACTTCCGCAAGGGTTCGACCCAATTTTTTCTCGAGACTGTTTGAAGCAGTGATTTGATTTGCGCGGTGAGTGCGGAAGCTGAAGTATGCGGCTGACGGCAGACACCTCGCTTTTTGGTACAGCGATAATAGGTGTACTTCGTGCCAAAACGATTGGTGCAGTACTGAGCCGTGATCATACTTCCGCACTCACCGCACCGTGCAAACTGGGCAAAAGGAAAACTGTTGGGAGATTTTATCACACGAGGTTTACCTTTCTTTTGCAGTATTTTCTGCACTGCTTCAAACAGGGTCGGAGAAACAATTGGTGCAAAGCTGCCGTCGTAATATTCACCCCTGTGACGCACAAATCCGAGGTACACGCGATTCGAGAGCAACCGAGCGACGGCAGATTTAGCAGGTGGCGTTCCCTTCGTAGATACGCCGTGATCCGCCAAAAAGACTCCAATAGAGCCGAGTGTGTGGGTACCTTTGGCATACTCCTCAAAAGCCCTCACCACAATGCGTGATTTGGTCGGGTGAGGTTCGATATTTCTCGTTTTGGGATTATTCACATAGCCAAAGGGGGCTTTCACCAACCACTCTCCTCTGCGGACTTTTTGGCGGATTCCACGATTGATATTCTCAACCAGATTATCGGAATAGTACTTGCTCTGTCCGAACGCCACCTGCAACATGAATTTCCCTTGCGGAGTGGGCTCGAACCAAAATGTCGGGAAGCGCAAAGCAGTAATCTGCTCGGTATCTACCAAATAGACCACCTTGCCACCATCTACAGAATTACGTGCAAGGCGGTCTGGATGCCATGCCAAGATACCGAGCGGAACATCACTAGCCTCAATCTGCTCCATCATTTTATTAAACACCTCACGACCCGGCTTCTTTGCGCTTTTCGATTCGGTAAATTCTCGGAGAATTTCGATATTTTCTCTACGCGCATATTCACGAAGCTCAAAGAGTTGCGCTTCGATAGACATAATCTGATGATCGTCATCTTCAGTACTCTTGCGCGCGTAGAGGAAATATTTTGGTTTGAGATTTTGCATTTTCTTAATTGGGGGGACTTTTGAATTTATTTGTCTTCAGCGCACACAAAGGCGAATTCCATTTTCGGAAGCGTGCCGAGGGCTACGCCGACAGCCCGCCCCGACACAGTTTCCGCCGATGTTTCTATGGGTGGTGTTGTGATCGCGTTCGCGCGAACCTTTTTCGAGAAAGGAGAGTAATGGACAATGACCACTCAGTGTCACAAGTCGAGATAATACCCAAAACGCCGGCTTTTCTGCCGGTATTTTTGTACTCACTTTTTCTTTTTTTTGGGTGCAATCGTGGACTCCAAGAAGATCGCATCA
>JAYTEB010000158.1:0-3330 GCA_043735605.1 Candidatus Lloydbacteria bacterium
AGAAATATTTGCCATTCTATAATACGGAACGACTCCACATGGGGATTAATTACCAAACACCACAGGAAGTGATGCAAAGGTGTTGACTATGAAACGCAAGGTCCTACGCTTCAATCGCACATGAGTTTTTGCCGAGTATGCGGAACACCGCACACCACGAGGCAGATGCTTCAAAGAAACAAAAGCCTGCAGCAACAAATAAGATGGGATTCCACGTCGTCAAGACTGCGCCGATCACAAGGAGGAGGCCGATGGATGCACGCACAATGCGACCAAGCGTGCCTATATTTCTCTTCTCCCGCACCTCTGTACTTTCCTCCTTATGAAAACTCAGCCGTGGGAGACGCCGCCGCGCATACATGGCGAGTAACGCACCGAAGAGAAGCAGGGCACATGCATACCCCACCATAAGCGGACTTGCCAGCAACCGAAGCGTGGAAACTCCAAAAAAATCTTTCTTGAGGTGTGGAAGAAGTGCGATTGTTGAAATTTGTTCACGGAATGAAAACTTATTTTTTCCCCCGATTTCAAGTGCATAGCGGCCCACGTTGCCACCACTCGTCACCATGATGCGGTACGCGCCTGCGGGGAGCTCTTGGCGCAAGTGCGGGCCACGCAAATACCCATCTCCACCCACAGGTTCGTCGTATGCCTGCCACGGGGCATTCCCCGCCTCCAAAATACTCGCTACGGTGCCATTTGATTCGTTGACCACTACTGCGTCAAACTTTCCATTTCCGTTCGAGTTTGCGGGCAGGGGGGCCAGTATGCTGAGGTCAAGAGTCCAACTCACGTCGCTCGTCATACGATAGGCCCTCGCCTCCCCCAAAAGCGTGTCATAAAATACTTGTGATATTTCTGGGTGCACAATCACCACTGAGTCACTCCCTACAAGGCGCGGCGCGTATGCCCCCGCACAAAGGGGGAAAAATAAAAGGGCAAGAAGAAAAGTATTGCGCATCAATAGGATTTTAGCACACCTTTGTGTGAAACTTCCCATTTACGTAAGCCGAGAAATAAAATACACTGTGACACATGGAGCAACTCAGCAATTACATTATTGGTTTTGGATACTTGGGAATTTCGCTGACCGTTTTTGCTGAATCTGGTCTTTTTTTTGGCGCCTTTCTTCCGGGAGACTCTCTGCTTTTTACCGTTGGATTACTTGCGTCACAGGGGAACTTTAACGTACTCCTGCTTTGGACCCTCGTGAGTATCTCTGCAATTTTGGGCGATAATGTCGGATATGCATCAGGAAAATATATAGGTCCAAAACTATTCACCAAGGAAGACTCTCTCCTCTTTCGAAAGTCACATGTGCTAAAGGCGCACGCTTTCTATGAAAAACATGGAAAAAAGGCGATTATCCTCGCGCGCTTCGTCCCCATCATTCGCACCTTCGCCCCCATTATCGCTGGGGTCGGAAAAATGCACTACCCAACTTTTATGCTTTTTAATATTATTGGCGGATTACTTTGGTCGACAGCACTCATTGGTCTTGGGTATTCTGTCGGCAACCTTATTCCCGGTGCAAAGGAGTATCTCGAATACATCATCCTTGGTATTATTTTTCTTTCCATACTCCCCATCATCATCGAGTATATACGGGCAAGACGATAGCTATGCGTAGGTTAGGCGTGCTTCGTGTTTGCATGCGTCGCTACAAAAAATAGGAGGCCCGCTTGTCGTGCAGGATTCGCATATAATGAGTTTTTTGTGGCAGTCATGGACAGCGCAGTTGCCGTAGTGCTCGCTTTTCTCCCCGCACGCATGGCACCTCCCTACCACCTCATAGTTGTCCGTAAATCGCTCCGTGATCCGGCCGTCAAAGACGTAGAGCGAACCCTGAAAATCCTCTCCAGGGTACGCCTTCATGTACGAGCCGATGCCTCCTTCGAGCTGATACACATCCTCAAAACCCTGACTCTTTAGGTAGCCTGATGCTTTTTCGCAGCGCACTCCGTAGGTACATACGGTCAATATTTTTTTCTTTTTTAGCGACTCGAGTGCGGGAGAGGCATTTGCAAGGTCGCGAAAATTCTCCATCTCCGGATTAATCGAATCTTTAAAGCGTCCCACTTTGAACTCGTAGTCGTTGCGCATGTCCACGATCTGAAAGTCCTCGCCACTCATTATCCACGACTTTACCTCTGCTGGACTCGCGTGCGTACCGGTGATTTTATTTGGGTCGATATCCCCCTCCTCCCCGAGCCCCAATGTCACAATTTCTTTGCGTACTTTAATTTTGAGTTTGGGAAACGCCGTTCCCGTGCCACGGCTATGCTTAAACCATACGTCGCTGAAGTTCGCGTATGTACCCACGGCGCCATCTTGTGCATGCATACGCTTTTCGTATTCCGTGATGTTTGCACTTGTACCCTCCGCTGTCCCGTTGATACCCTCATGCGCAATGAGGATACGCCCCCGGAGTCCGAGCTCGGTGCATGTCGCACGCATAAAGCCCATGAGGCCCTTGGGGTCTTCGATGGGTGTATATTTATAGAAAATAATTATTTCATTCTCCTCTTGCATTTGTTGAGTGTAGGATATTCACGAAGTTGGCGCAAGCAAAAAGCCACTTCACGTGAAGCGGCTTTTTGCTTTGGGGAAGATACCCCAAACGGGCTATTTATGCAGCCTGTACGTTGACCGCGTTTGTGCGACCATCAGGAGTCTGCTCAGTCTCGAAAGTGACTTCCATTCCTTCCTTGAGGTCATCGAACTGAATTCCTACGAGACCATTGCGGTGAAAGAACATATCCTTCTCCATTCCGTCTGCCTTGATAAAACCAAAACCATTCTCCTTGAGTGTCTTAATTGTTCCTTTCATAATTTTTATTTTACTTACTGACTAATATCTAAACCGATACACAAACATACAAATAGAGCGATAGAAGAAAATCGACCTCACTTCAAACAACAACTTTTGTGCATCAAGAGTATCATCTTGGTAACAGAAGTCAATGGGTAAGACAGATCGCGCATATTAAAAAACAAAAACCCCCAATCGAGGGAATTATTTGGGATTTCTTGAAAAATGCCCCGCCAAACCAGCAAATGCATCACTAAAGTCACCGATGCGTTTTGTCCGCGACGCATATACAGGAAGTGTGACGGGCAAGACTTCCGCACACTTTGGACAGGTCAATTCGTAGCTTTTTCCGTGCCCCTTCTCAAGGGCAAACATCCGCAACTTTGCCGAGCACCCCTGACCCTGACATAGAAAAATGTACTCTCTTTTCATGCGCACCTCACAATAAAGGATAAGTCTCCATCCACCGTATCATGAATTTTGCAAAATACAACACAGGCCATGGGCGCGCCGCTTAT
>JAYTEB010000159.1:0-3329 GCA_043735605.1 Candidatus Lloydbacteria bacterium
CGCTGTTTTTGAGTATGACGTCGAGCTTACCAGCTACTCCCTCCCCTAAAGAACCCACCATGCAAAAGTATAAACAGCTGCTCATCGACATACTCGTCACCCTCATCGTGCCTATCGGTGTTGTGGTTATTTCTCGGGCAATGGTGAGTGGGGCTGTTATTGACCTCGGCTCTCCAGGTGCACTACTCTCCGTCGAGTCTCCTCTCACTGGAGTCGCTACTCCTGGTGAGAGTGGTGGGCTGGGTGCGAAGAGCAAAGAAATTTTAAACCAGCTCAATTCAATTAAGTTTGACGTCGCTTTTCTGTCCGACCCAGCCTTTCTGTCACTCCAAGACTTCACTCTGCCCTATGCCACATCAACAAAGGGTCGCGCCTACCCATTCTCTTTACCAGACGACGTGCGGGTAATGAAAGTCCAGTCGAATGGAACTCCTGTGCCAACTACAGTACAAAAACCTTCGAGTGTTTTGCAAAAAACGGCGTTGCCCACGAAGGTGCCCGTACCCCCCTTACGCTAATTACTCCTTGTTTGTGGGGGAGTGGTGTGCAGTGGCGTTTATTTTTGTTATCATTATGTACACGCTATGAATTTTCTCCTCTTCTTGTCACAAAAGGGTCTCTTTACTGAAGGTGACATACCGCTACTTACGGAAGAGTCACAAAAAGCAGAGGGCGGTGTAGACGAAGTCCTCTCAAAAGGGGGAATGACCCTCGACGAAGTACTGACGCTCAAGAGCGAATACTATGCCATGCCCGCGCAGGCGCTCGGCGAACGAAAAATCCCCACCGAGGTACTAAAGTATATCCCCGAGGAGTCTGCACGGCACTACCACATTGCGCCACTTGGCGTGGAGAACAAGGTGCTCGCAATAGGAATGGTAGACCCCGACTTTCCGCAGGCACGCGACGTGGCACAGTTTATTGCATCCAAGCTTGGCATACCACTCCAGCTTTTCCTTATTTCGCAGCTCGACTTTAATCGCATACTTGTTCAGTATAAAAATCTCTCTGGTGAAGTCACGAGCGCGCTCTCAGAGCTCGACTCCGAAGACAATCGTCTTGTGGTGGACGACGCAGTGACAGACAGTGTTTCGTCCGTGACGTCGCATGAGCACGTCGAAGTGAGTGGTGGTGAAACAAAAATTGTTGAGGATGCACCGGTGACCAAAATTGTTGCGGTTATCCTAAAGCACGCCGTGGAGGGAAATGCGTCTGATGTGCACATTGAGCACGTGGGAGAAAAGGTGCGCGTACGCTTTCGCGTCGACGGTGTCATGTATACATCACTCATACTCCCCACAAACATTCACAGTGCAGTGGTCGCACGTATCAAGATCCTCTCCCAGATGAAGCTGGACGAAAAACGGAAGCCGCAAGATGGGCGCTTTAGTGCCCGCATGGAAGGAAAAAAAGTGGACTTCCGCGTCTCTACTTTCCCCGCCTACTATGGCGAAAAAGTGGTGATGCGTATTTTGGATACTGGAAAAGGAGTACAAACACTCGATATGATGGGCATGTCGCCCGAGTCACTCAAGCTCGTGCGTGACGCCATCGCTACACCCTACGGGCTTATTCTCATCACTGGACCCACTGGCTCCGGGAAGTCCACAACACTCTATTCGATGCTCTCTGAGCTTGATCGTGAAAAACGTAACGTTATTAGCCTTGAGGACCCCGTCGAATACAATATCCCTGGGGTGAATCAATCCCAAGTGCGACCCGAGATAGGATACACCTTTGCAAACGGGCTACGCTCGATACTGCGCCAAGACCCCGACATTATCATGGTAGGAGAGATTCGCGACAAGGAGACAGCGCAGCTTGCGGTGCAAGCTGCGCTCACGGGGCACTTGGTGTTCTCCACGCTCCACACCAACAACGCCGCAGGGGTGATACCTCGCCTTATTGACATGGAGGTCGACCCATACCTTATCGCCCCCACACTTATTATGGCCATGGGGCAGCGTCTTTTGCGGACAATGTGTGGAGAGTCAAAAAAACCCGTATCCATTTCGGAAAGCGAACGACTCATGATTAATAGACAGTTTGCCGACTTGCCCCAGTCTGCACGCGATGCCATTGTTATTCCCGAAAACGTATACACCGCGGTACCATCGCCCGCATGCCCATCGGGAACCAAGGGTCGTACGGCCGTTTTTGAGTTCCTCAAGATGGATCGCGAGCTCGAACACGTCATACTTACGAACCCCACCGAACAGGCGGTCTATGAGATGGCACGCAAAAAAGGCATGCTCACCATGAAGGACGATGCACTTAAAAAAGCATTTGCAGGGATTATTCCTTTTGATGAAGTGAGTAATATTGTATAATAAGCGCACACCAGAAGTGCGACGTTTCCACAAGTTTTTAATACGTTGTCGTGGTGCAGCATTTGTGTAAGTCCTATATACTACGCCATATGACAAAAGAAAAATCCAATCATGAGAACTATGATATTTTGATCATCGATGATGACGCATTTTTGCTCGACATGTATGCACTCAAATTTTCCCAAAAGAATTTTCACGTGACGAGTGCACCCGGGACGCTAGAGGCACTGGAGATGCTCCGCTCGGGGCTCACGCCGGAAATCGTTGTCGTCGACCTCGTGATGCCCGCCATGGATGGTTTTGAATTTCTCGAAGTGGTTAGAAAGGAGGTGCTCGCGAAGGGTGCACTCGTCATCATTCTTTCGAACCTAGGGCAACAAGAAGATATCGACCGCGGTCTTGCACTTGGCGCCGAAGGCTACATTATCAAGGCATCCGCGACCCCATCTGAGGTCGTCGAGAAAGTCGAGGAAGCCATCGCGCGCAGGGGCAAAAAGCCAGTCATATAAACACACTAACCATAACATTACAAAGCAACGATACTATGACCCAAACAGAATATAAAAAAGAACTTGAAGACTTGGTGCTGACGGTCATACACGAGGGTGCGTCCGACCTCCACCTTGTTGCGGGTCGTCATCCGACTATTCGCGTATCTGGAGAGCTGATTCCACTGGTCAAAAAACCCATTTTAGAGGTAGCAAACACCCTCGGACTCATAAGGGAGCTCCTCGACGATGCAAATTATAAAATGTTTATCGACGACAAGGAGATCGATTTTTCTTTTTCTTTCGGCAAGGAGGCCCGCTTTCGCGGTAACGGTTTTTTCCAAAAAGGTTCTGTCGCCGTAGCACTCCGTCTTATTCCCAAAAAAATAAAGACGATTAGCGAGCTCGGCCTTCCACCCATACTTGAGATTTTTACGCGCCGCAAGCAAGGATTTTTCCTCGTTGTTGGTCCCGTCGGCCAAGGAAAGTCCACAACCCTCGCATCGATGAT
>JAYTEB010000160.1:0-3328 GCA_043735605.1 Candidatus Lloydbacteria bacterium
CATTATTATGGAAGAAATAGCAAAAGTATTCGGCATTCATTGGAAACTGCTCGCCGCACAAATGGTGAATTTTTCTATTGCACTTTTTGTGTTACACCGCTACGTGTATAAACCCATTTTTGCCATTCTTGCAGAACGTCAAGAAAAAATCGCAAAAGGGCTACAAGACGCAGCGCATGTGGCCACTGAGCGCATACGCCTCGACGAAGAGGGCATTCTCCTTTTGCGAACCGCGCGGGAAGAGGGGGGCAAGATTGTCGAAACCTTACGCAAAGAGGGGATAATAGAGGAGGGCAAGATTGTGCGAGAGGCACAAGAGAAGAGCGCGGCCCTCATTTCCG
This sequence comes from Candidatus Lloydbacteria bacterium, assembly GCA_043735605.1. GTDB lineage: Bacteria > Patescibacteriota > Minisyncoccia > Phycocordibacterales > UBA6899 > MHLP01. Next base: position 342 of record JAYTEB010000160.1, read on the forward strand.
AAGCACAGGCACGTGCAAGAGAAGAGCATGCCCACATGCTGCGCGAGAGCGAAAAAGATATTGCAAAAATGGCCATACTTGGCGCAGAGAAGATATTACGAGCAAGCGTCGCGCAAGCATAAATCATATGCGCGCTTCTTGGTATGCACGAGCACTCTACGACATCAGCCTCTCCGGCCTACTGTCTGAAGAAAAGACCATAGCGCATTTTATGGGCACGCTTTCGGCAAATGGCCACACACACATGCTTTCCCGCATCCTCCGTGTATACGAACGCATCGCCACAAAAGAGGCAAAGAAAAAAACGATCGTACTCACCACTGCGACAGAAATCCCCGAAGCGCATGTCGCCGCGCTTCTGCGCAAAGAACCATTCTCTCACATCCTCTCCGGCGCTCACCGGCGCGTGGAGCGGGTGGTAGACGAGAGCATCATTGGCGGGGCCATCGCACGCACAAGCACCTTGCGTGTGGACCAAAGCCACAAAAATATGCTTGTGCAAATTTATCAAAACATGACCAATCAATTATAAACAACACATCATGGAACACATTGTCGAAAAACTGAAAAAGCAAATCACCAACTTCTCTCCGAAGGAACGTTCCGAAAAGATAGGCATGGTCGTTTCTGCTGCCGACGGCATCGCGGAAGTAGACGGGCTCGACGAGGTCATGATGGGGGAGATGGTCCTCTTTGATACGCACGAAGGGAAGCCGCTCGAGGAAAGTTTGGGCGAAGGGCAGCTTTTGGGCATGGCACTCAACCTCGAAGAAGATACCGTCAAGATCGTTATTCTGGGAGACTTTATGAAAGTGAAGGAGGGGATGACGGTGCGGGCGACTGGGCAGATTCTCTCGATCCCCGTTGGCCCCGAGCTCGTCGGCCGCGTGGTGAATGCACTCGGAGAGGCTATCGACGGAGGGCTTCCCATCATCACGAAAAGTCGTAATCCCATCGAGCGGAAGGCATATGGCGTCATCGAGCGTAAGTCTGTCTCCACGCCACTGCATACGGGCATCAAAGCTATAGACGGGATGGTCCCCATCGGCCGTGGGCAGCGTGAGCTCATCATTGGCGACAGGCAGACAGGGAAAACGACCGTTGCCATTGACGCCATCCTCAACCAGCTGAACGAACCGAAAGAAGAGCGACCAATTTGTATCTACGTTGCCATCGGGCAAAAAGAGTCGAAGGTCGCACGCATTGTGCAGCAGCTGAAGGAGCGTGGCGCGATGGAGTACACCATCGTGGTATCCGCGGCAGTTTCATCTTCCGCTGCACTCCAATTTTTAGCCCCATACGCGGGTGCCGCCATCGGAGAGTATTTTATGGATGCAGGAAAGGACGCGCTCGTCGTATACGACGACCTCTCCAAGCACGCCGTCGCCTACCGCCAAATGTCGCTCCTCATGCGCCGCCCACCAGGGCGCGAAGCATATCCTGGGGACATTTTTTACCTGCACTCAAGGCTTCTCGAGCGCGCGGCACGCCTCTCCGACCAGATGGGCGGAGGGTCGCTCACCGCGCTCCCCATCATCGAGACGCAGGAAAACGACGTCTCGGCATATATTCCCACGAACGTCATCTCTATTACGGACGGACAAATTTATCTCGAAACCGACCTTTTCAACAAGGGCATCCGCCCTGCGATCAACGTCGGTGTATCCGTCTCGCGCGTGGGCTCCTCGGCGCAAACAAAAGCAATGAAGAAGGTGGCAGGGAAACTGCGCCTTGAGCTTGCGCAATTCCGTGAGCTCGAGGCTTTCGTGCAATTCTCTTCCGACCTCGACGAAGACACCAAGCGCCGCATCGAAAAGGGTAAGCTCATGGTGGAGGTGTTGAAGCAAGACAAGGGAGTGCCTATGCCATTCGAAAAGGAGGTGACGATGATCTACCTCGCAGGCTCCGGTCTTTTCGACAGCGCCGACAAGTCGCGCATCGCGGAGCTCGAAACAAAGCTTTTTGCGATGCTCGATGCACAATACGCTGCTACGCTAAAAACAATCGCTGACTCAAAAGACCTGAGCGATGAATCTCAAAAATCCCTCAAAGAAGCGGCCGCATCTTTTATTCTTACGGAAAAAGATCTTTTCGCAAACGCATAACACATGTCCCTCAAGTCCGTTAAGAGTAAAATAAAGTCGATCGACAAGACTCGCCAAGTGACGAAAGCCATGGAGGCTGTGTCTGCTGTCAAAATGCGCAAAAGCCAAGCGAGTGCTATTGGCATTCGCCCCTACGCACTTTCTGCACTGCAGATTCTGAGGAGCATTTCGGGCTCTATCGAAGCGACCAATCACCCCCTGACGACCGCGCGGCCCATTCGTCGGACCTGTCTCATCATCGTTTCTGCAGATAAGGGTCTTGCGGGGAGCTACGGGTCACAACTTTTTAAGCATGTGTACAAATTTATTGGTGAACAAAAACTCACTCCTGAAAACACGCTGCTTATTTGTGTCGGCAAGAAGGCATACGAGCATTTCCAAAAGCGTGGGTGGGAGATTATCGGACATTACGAAAAGTGGAGTGAGGCGATACCATTTGCCCACGTGGAGCCACTTGCAAGAGAAGTGGAGGAACGCTTCGTTAGCGGAGACGTCGACCAAGCGTACATCATTTACACAAACTTCATCTCCACGCTCACGCAGCTGGTGTATGCACGGCAACTATTGCCAGTAACCCACGAAGGAGTAGAGGAGGTCGTGCGCGGTATCACCCCCACGAAAGGAAAGTTTTCTGACCCGACTAATGTTGCCAGTACGAAGGAGGTGGTGCGTGAGTACACCTTTGAGCCTTCCGCGGAGATAGTATTGACCTCGCTCATTCCCACCCTTTTCCACATCCAAGTCTACCACTCCATCCTCGAGGCGAATGCGTCTGAGCACTCTGCGCGCATGATTGCCATGAAAAATGCATCCGATAACGCAAAGGAAATTTCTCGAAACCTCAAGCTCCGCTTCAATAAAGTACGCCAAGCGGCAATCACG
>JAYTEB010000161.1:0-3327 GCA_043735605.1 Candidatus Lloydbacteria bacterium
GCGGTGAAAAAGAGCTCATCAAGCTTGCCTCAAACTACCTCACCTCTGACCTCGCTTCACTGATGAAAGCGGGAGACGGCTCACTTTGGAAAGTTACACCTGAGAATTTTATTGCATTAATACGCATGGTACATGCGGGTGATGTGTCTTCTCGCGGTGCAAAAGATACGCTCGCCATCCTCTATCGTGAGGGAGGCGATGCAAGGGAGGTGGCCGAAAAAAATGGCCTTATCCAGAAGAGCGATATGGGGGCACTCGAGGCAATCGTGAAAGACATTGTTGCACAAAACGAAAGAGTCGTCGCAGAATACAAAGCGGGCAAACTCGCCTCCCTCCAGTTTCTTGTCGGACAGGGGATGAAGGCCTCCAAAGGCTCCGCAAACCCAAAGGTCCTCGGGGAACTAATTCAGAAAATAATATTGGGATAAGTAACACAGGAGTTTTTGTTGCTATTTGTTGATTTTATTGTATTCTGGAGATTATGGATGTTGGCAATAAGACACTGTCTCAGCTCTCTGATGAGGCCAAGGAAAAGCGCTATGTGACCCTCGATGTGGGCGCAAAAGTCTCTGGTTATACCAAGGAATATTTGGAGCGGCTTTGCCGTCTCGACAAAGTGGAGTACCGCTTATGGAACAATGGGCAGTTTGTCATCGAGCTCGAATCGCTCCTCCGTGAGACGCACACTATTTTGCTTTCTTATGAAGATATTATTTTCGTAGAGAAGTCCGAGCTCGCACCCGAGGCCCCCCACGTGGTGGGTGTCGCTCCGCTTGAGGAAAAAATATATACAAAAGAAGAGCATGCATTTGCGGCAGCAAAAGAAGCAAGCGCACTATTTTCTCAAAAAACGACAGAAGGAATCACCCAGTCCGTCCCCACTTTTGGTGAGGCGAACCGTGCCGCATCAGCATTCTCTTTTGTGGGTCGCGCGGTAGAGTCCGACCCGCTCCACCCGAGCCTCCCCGAAGAAAAAAATATACGCATACCTATTGTGCGGAGTACCCCACCACCCCTAAGCGCAGAAGTGGAGAGCGTCCCACCAAAGCCAAAGAGTGCGCCAATGCACTTGCTGGTGACAAAAGAAGACATGACCCCGCCCCCCCTCGCGACTGTGCCACCCACGCTTTTGGTCGCAACGCCCGCGCTACACCCCATACAAACCGCGCTTGATGCAACCGTGCATCACGACCCTGCCCCTCTGTTTTCTTTTTCGGAAAAAATACCTTCTGTAAAAGTACCCACCCCCCCCGTCAGTGAATCTCCACTTTCTCACCCTGCAATACCCGACCTTGGTCTGGGGGCGAGGGTCGTCGTATTTTCTCCCGCACGGAGCGTACCCGTAGCAACGCCCGCGGTCTTGGCGGTGCCTGCCGCCCAAACTGCGTACACTCCACCCCCCGTGCACCCAAAGGTTGCTCTCCTTTTTCCTTCCGCGTCTCCTCCACTACCAAGCCCCGAAGTGCGCCCATCGCTTTTACCCGCGATAGAGAGCGAGCATCACCTCACCATCCGCGAAGAGCGTCCGCTCACAAAAAGTCTTGCTTTTAATGTTGCTTTTGCTGCATGTCTCGTTGTGTCACTATTTTCACTAGCTACACAGTTCCCAACCTCGCTCTTGGGCAAGCCGGTCACCTATATGGCTGCTGTCGTTTCAGCGCGTGGGGAGGGGACTACGCTATCCCAAGATCAAGACAAAAAAGCATCACCGCAGCCGCCTCCAGCGACCGAAGAAATGGACACGCTGCCCTTTTCGGACGACGTACGTATCGCCGACGGGGCAGATGAGGACTCCGTCATCATTGCTCCTATATTTGACGGCGTGGAAGGTGAGCATGTCGAATACGTTATCACGCGTAAGGCGAGTACGGGGACGACGAGTAGCGTGCAGTAGCCATCATTGTTCTCTGGCCTAGCGAGCACGGATTTTTTCTCGTATAATAGTCATATGAGGTTTTTTTGTATGCGTAAAAGTGGGGTATCTTTTTTTGCCACAATATTTTTGTGCGCCTTCATCGCTATTCCCCAAGTGTCTTTTGCGGTAGAGACACCCGCAGGTGCCTTTGTGGTCCGACCCGCAAAAGTAGAGTTGGAAATAGCTCCGGGTACCAGTGCCTTGCGGACACTCTCGCTTACCAACTCTACCGCGCTCCCACTTCGAGTTAGTGTTTCGTTCGAAGATGTCGCCTCGCGCACGCAGGCGAGTGCGACCGACGACCCAATAGTGCTCCTTGGGGCAAATGGGGGAGCGTATCCACTGCGCACTCTCGTGCGTACCCCCACCGACTCTTTAACCATTCTTTCTGGACAGACTATTGGAGTGCCGGTGACTGTGGATATACCCAAAGACGCGACACCAGGTGGACACTATGGCTCGGTCGTCTTTACTTTCACCCCGATTTTTTCGTCAGGTGCAGTGCCAAACGAGAGCGTTGCCGTGGAAAGTAGGCTTGCGACGCTCTTTTACGTGCGTGTTTCGGGTAATGCAAAAGAAGAGGGGAGCCTCCTTGAGTTTGGTCTTTTCAACAATGTAAAAACAACCCCTGCACCAACGAGCGAGCACCCACTCCGTTTTCAGGTTGCGTTCATGAACACGGGCAATGTGCATCTGAACCCCTACGGGAGGATTTCGCTTACTTCTTTTTTCTCCAAGGATGAGGAGGTGATAATCGACCCATGGGTGGTATTGCCGTCTGGTACGCGCATGCGCGAGATAGACTTCCACGGCGATTTGCGCTTGGGGTACTATACTGCACATCTGGAGCAGAATCGTGGCTACCAGGATATCATCGACACGCGCGAAGTGCATTTCTGGGTACTCCCGAGCCTCCTGCAGGCACTACTGATGAGTGTGGGACTCCTTCTGTTTGTCTTCATTATTCGCCGCTCACTCTTGCTCTCGAGGCACACTATTTCATAGATATGTTGTCCGCAAACCGCATCAGTAAAAGCATTTCCCACCTCGCCATTCTTCTTGCGATAACGATTCTCCTTACCCCAGTAGCATATGCATATGTTTCCTCGAGCACGAGCTATCGCATCGTCGAGGATTCAGTGAACGCAGGAGGACTACTCTCTACCTCTACCTCGTATCGCGCAGAAGACACCCTCGGTGAGGAGGGGGTGGGCACGTCGTCGTCCGCAACGTACCGCATCAAGGCGGGCTATCAGCAGATGCAAGAAGTGTACCTCGCCATAAGCGCCCCAGGGAGTATCACACTTTCCCCAAGCATCCCCACCACTGGTGGTGTGGGTAACGGCGTGGCGACGTGGACAGTCACAACAGACAACGCTGCGGGGGACACCATGAACAGCCGTGCATCGGGC
>JAYTEB010000162.1:0-1352 GCA_043735605.1 Candidatus Lloydbacteria bacterium
TTTTTCGTGGCCACTATTGCGACGCGAGCGGCATCGACTTCGTTTTGTGCCAATACCCCATAGACGTACATCACCTTCTGCACATAAGCATATTCACCAGGCTCATACTGAGAGAGCCAACGTTTCGCGCGCGAAGGGCCCATGTTGTAGGCAACAAGTGCATCCTCTCTATTTTTGAACCCATAGCGCTGATCGAGCTCTTTGAGGTATTTCGTTCCCGCAAGAATATTCTGAAATGGGTCTTTTGCGTCACTCGCGCCCATCGCGCGGGCAGTCCCTGGCATTAGCTGCATGAGCCCCTTTGCTCCCTTATGCGAAACCGCAGATGGCTTTCCCTCAGATTCCACTACGATGACTGCGGTAATGAGCTTTGCGTCGTAGTCGTGGAGCAGGGCGGCAATGTTTATCATTTGTCCGTATGATTCCTCTATGCGCTCCAAAAAGTCATCCGTATTGTTTTTAAGGTATGTAGTGCTGGCAGCGACTGTTTGAGGAAATAGCCCAGCAAAAATCATGAGGGCGAGAAGGAAGAGGGTTGGGCTTTTACGCCCACCCTGTTTGCCGTCAATGTCGCTTATGAGAGTGAGGATGTTCATATGGAGTATTCTGGTGCAAATTAGCTTCAGTGGAATAACATAAGTATTATATCACAATAGAACGTCTTAGTCAATATCTCTGTCGCTCCTTTTTGTTACTAGGCTATTGTACCCATGATGCTTTTTGGGGCAACCCATATTCCCCATGGTGGATAATGTCTTTATTTAAGAACGTTTTTGTGAGGTAAAATCTCTGGTGATATTTGCCAGACTTCAAAAAAGTGATAAATAAAATTTGACGTTGTCTTATTTTTGTTGTATTTTTTGCAGTTTTTTGTTGCTGTATATGGTTTTTCTGGGATTTTTGGAAAATAACACAAAAATAGCAATCATAAAAAAAGGCAGAAAGTAGGAAAAAACGCCTTTACTTATGGTTCTTTTGGGACTAGTATTGGTGCACGATACCTGAAATGGGTACCCAGCCACATTTTACAATGGACACATTTTTGACCTTCCCCATCTATGTTTTGCTTTTCCTCACCATGTATTTTGAGGTATTTATGCTGCTCACCTACTTTGAGGAAAAAGAGCGTTTTGCGCTCTCAAGAGAGCCAGAGCGGATGCCAGGGAAACACCCGAGTGTGACGATCATTGTCCCCGCCTGGAACGAGGGGGAGACCATACTTGGTACCGTACACTCCCTCCTCGCCCGCGACTACCCAAAGGACCGCATAAACATCTTTATTGTCGACGACGGCTCGACTGACAACACCCTCCTCGTGGCAGAGCGTTTCCTCGGCCACCCCCAAATCAGGA
>JAYTEB010000163.1:0-3318 GCA_043735605.1 Candidatus Lloydbacteria bacterium
GAGTTTTGTGCACTACAGGGGCAGTATGGGCTGAAGTGGCCGAGACTCTCAGAGCTCCACCATAAGTTGTTTGGCGCAGACTTCACCGAGGCACACAATGCGGCGAACGACATTAGGGCAACCGCGGCATGTTTCTGGGAGATGCGGAGACTCGGTGTGCTATAATATCCCCCATGACTACCTTACTTACAAAATGGTTTCTCAGCGCACTTGCACTTTTTTTTGTGGGGAATTTTCTTCCTGGGGTTCATGTCCCGAATTACACCACTGCGCTTCTGGTAGCGCTCGTGCTTGGGATTGTCAATGTCACACTGCGCCCCATCCTCTCTATCCTCACGCTCCCCGTCACCATTCTTACCCTCGGCCTCTTTGCGTTTATCGTAAACGGATTTACATTTTGGCTTGTTGCGCGACTCATCGACGGGTTTCACGTGGATTCATTTTGGATTGCCGTACTCGGGGCATTTGTCGTTTCGCTTATTTCGACCATCCTCGACCGCATTGTCCTTGGAAGCGACGGGAAAGTTGGCGGAGAATAATTTGCTACATAACTATGAGTATCTTAGAAAAAAAAATATGCATCGTTACACATAGCGGCCGCTTCCACACCGATGAGGTGATGGCAGTTGCCGCACTCGAGGTATATCTCGACGGAAAATCCTACGAGGTACTCCGCTCGCGTGACCCAGAAATATGGAAGCTGGGGGACTACCTCGTCGACGTCGGTGGAGAGTACGACCCTGCACGCGGAAAGTTCGATCACCACCAAGCTGGGGGCGCAGGGGCGCATGCAGACGGCATCCCATACTCTGCCTTTGGTGCTGTGTGGAAACATTTCGGAAAAACTATTTGCAATGAGAGTGAGGAGATTGCACAGAGGATCGAGCAGAAGCTCGGCTACCCCATCGATATGGCGGACAATGGTATCGATACATATAAAAATATTTATCCCAACATCCATCCATACAAACTCCATGAAATGGTAGGCGCTTTCAATAGTACATGGAAAGAGGGCGACCATCAGACGGAGCATTTTATGGAAGTCGTTGCTATTTTTGTGAGACTCCTTCGGCGTGAGATCATCTCTATTGGGGATGATATTGTCGGAGAAGAGGTGGTTAAAAAGCTGTATGAAGAATCAGAAGATAAGCGCATCATCATTATGGACGAGCAATATCCCAACGGAATACTCGCCGTATATCCCGAGCCGCTCTTTGTGGTAAAGCCGGCGCGCCAGAATACAAACTGGGAAGTCGAGTGTGTGCGCAACGAAGTACAAAGCTTTGAGAATAGAAAGTCGCTACCGCTGGCATGGGGGGGGAAATTTGGGGACGAGCTCGCCGCCGTCTCTGGAGTTGCCGATGCAGTCTTTTGCCACAAGGGGCGATTCATCGCCGTGGCGCGCTCGAAGGAGGGCGCAATTGCGCTTGCGCAATCGGCCTTAAACAGCTAGCATCACCACACTTATCATATATGGCATTTATCGACGAACTACGAGTACATATTCGTGCGGGGCGGGGTGGCGACGGCGTCAACCGTTTTCGACACGAAAAAGGCAAGGAATTCGCAGGGCCATCAGGGGGCGACGGGGGCCGTGGGGGATCTGTGTACGTCGTCGGCTCACGCGACTTGGGGCTACTTTTCAAATATCGCCACGAGAAACAATTTAGCGCAGAGGACGGTGAGGCGGGGAAGAAAGATAGTTTGCATGGTGCCAACGGCGAAGACCTCATTTTCAAGCTCCCCGTCGGCTCTATCCTCACCAACCAGACCACGGGCAAGGTGACGCAAGTGCTCTCCGAGGAGAACCCCGTACTACTGCTGAAGGGCGGCGACGGCGGCTTTGGTAACGAGCATTTCAAGAGCTCCATCGTGCAGGCCCCAGAGCGCACTACCCCGGGGTATCCCTGTGAGGAGGGAGACTACTATATAGAGCTACAGCTACTCGTCGACGTCGGCTTCGCGGGTTTCCCCAATGCGGGCAAGTCCTCGCTCCTAAATGTGCTCACCAATGCGAGCGCAAAAGTCGGTGCATACCAATTCACCACACTCGAGCCAAATCTCGGCGCCTTTCACGGCTACATTTTGGCAGATATCCCAGGCCTCATCGAGGGCGCGTCAGAGGGAAAAGGCCTCGGACACAAATTCCTCCGCCACATCAACCGCACAAAAATGATCGCACACCTCGTTTCGCTTGAGAGTGAGGACGTGCTCGCTGCATACAACACCATCCGCGGGGAGCTCGAAGCGTATAGCGACGAGCTTGCACAAAAGGAAGAGATCATCATCCTCACCAAGACCGACATGGTCGACGAGAAAACACAAGAGGCTGCAGTGAAAAAACTCGCAAAGCTCAAGAAGAAAGTGTTTCTGATGTCTGTCTATGATGACGCGTCGATCAAGGAGCTCGCTGACTCTTTTGTAAAAATCCTCAGAGAAAAAGAAGCCATTGCGAGCGCAAATATTGAACCAGAAAACCAAAAAGAAAAACCACAAGAAAAACGAACGGAGAAACAAAAAGAGAAACCAAGACTGAAGCCAACTGAGCGCAGTGCAAAGCCCGGATACGAAGCAAATAGGTCATCAAGTAGGACCAAGAAAAAGCCATTACGGAAGGCATCAAACAAAAGAATGAAATAAAAAAGCACCCACTTGGGTGCTTTGTTGTTGACCTTGATTTGCGTTGACCCCGAGTCTGGCCGGAATCAGTCTGTCTTTGGAGTGCTCGGATAGACGAGCGTTTTGCAGAATTTCCCCAAAAACATCGCTAAGCCGTCTTTGTATTTAGGGCTAAGTTTTCCTTTTGGGGTGAAGGCGAGCTTGAATAGCCGCAAAGAACACAAGAGAAAGAGGCACCCTCCAATCACCGCAGTCAAAAAAATCCAAAGTACCCCAGTCATGGTGAGTGTGTCTCCCGATATCATGCGATGCACGGTTCCGTAGCCGCCCAAACCCCAGAGTAGCAAGGCGAGAAGTGCTCCTGCGGCAACTGCATATTGCCTGAAGGGCAAACTGGCGTATACGACCTTCTCCCCATCTCCTCGCATGAGGTCCCTACCCACTTCCTTAATAGTCACCATGTTTTTCCAGTATGCGCTGGTGGTCGCGCCAACTGCGTATTTCCAAGAGAGCGGCATGAACACCCAGTCAATGCACACACGCGCTAATATCACGATGGCACAGACCACAGCCGCTATTCCATACAAAACAGTAAACACTAAGAACCTATCCACTATCTCTACTCCACAAATTTTGATAAAATATCAAGCATAGTAGCCCTTTAATATGCTTGTATGCGCCACACATACCCAAGTGACA